>JALEGX010000145.1 GCA_022763485.1 Paracoccaceae bacterium
ACACGCCTGATTTCCGACATTTTCACGGCGTGAAGCGGCGTTGAACAGCATTAAAGTTTCAGATCGGAAACGTTGCGTCTCTTCAAGGAGCCCAACTTCTCTGATCCGGGACAAACAGCCTTAAGTTATCGCCAACAACCAGCCGTCCGGGGCGCTGCACCCAGGCGGTGATTCCGCGACGTCCGGTGGCCGCGGGTTTGAATTTCGGACCGTGTCCGGGCTCATCCTTGTCGATTTCACGGCCCGGAAAGATGCAGGGGCGGTTTTCCATATCAACGACCAACGTGCAGCCGTTGCTGGTCTGCAGACGCGAAGACGGCGGCACATGGGTGAAGTCCGGGATCCCCCGAACAACGATTGTCGCGCCCAGATGGGCGGGATTTACCCGCTCCAGCCCCATGTCCAGGGCGATCAGATCCAGCTCTTCCACCGACAGGATGGACAGCTGACGCACATTGCGGATCTTGGTCCCTTCGGGGTGCAGATTGCGCACCCGCACGCAGGAGGGCGCCACAGAGCCTTCATGACGTTCGCCCGGCACCCCTTCAAAGCCCAGCTCCAGGCTCTGCTTCTCGATAGAGGTGATCTGCTCGCTATTCGGCACGCTGCCCAGCCAGACGATTTCACCTGCAAATTCGGTTTCGCGTAGGGTCGGCATGAAGGATCCTCAACTGAATGGATATTGGGGCTGCGCACACAATGACAGGCTTGGCCCGCTTGGCAATGCCGGAAACACCAGCCCCGGATATATGTTTGGCAAAAGCGAAAGGCGCGGATTGCTCCGCGCCTTTGCTGAAAGGTCTTGTTGCGTTCGGCTCAGGCCGTCGGCTCTGGCTCCATGCCACCATCCGACGGCGGTGCTTTGGGTTTGGTTTTCGGGATCGCAGTCACCGACGGGGCGTTGCCCTCATCCGATCCGCCTTCGCCGTCTTCTTCATGCGGCGGTTCACCGTTCATGACGCGCTTGATCTCTTCCCCGGTCAGGGTCTCATATTCCAAGAGGCCCTGTGCCAAGCGCTCCCATTCCTCGTTTTGCTCTACAAGGATCGCGTGGGCGCGTTCATAGCCTTCCTGGATGAAGCGCTTCACTTCTTCCTCGATCAGCTCTTTGGTGTGCGCCGAAACCGAGAAGCCCGCGGTGTTGCCGCTATAGCCTTCGTGGGCTTCGGCGTAGTCGATGTTGCCGACCTTGTCCGACATGCCCCAGCGCATCACCATGGCGCGCGCCAGCTGGCTGGCCTGCATGATGTCGCCCGCCGGGCCGTTTGATACGTGGTCTTCACCATATTTGATGACTTCCGCAGCCTTGCCAGCCATGGTCATCGCCAATTTCTGCTGACATTCGTCACGGTGATAGTTCAGGCGGTCCATTTCGGGCAGCGACACAACCATACCCAGTGCACCGCCGCGCGGGATGATCGTCGCCTTGTAGACGGGATCGCACATCGGCAGGGCCAGACCAACCACAGCGTGTCCGGCCTCATGATAGGCGGTCTTCTCTTTCTGGTCCTGCGTCAGAACCATCGAGCGACGCTCCGCCCCCATCATCACCTTGTCCTTGGCGTTCTCGAAGTCTTCCATCGTGACAAAACGACGGCCGACACGGGCAGCCATCAGCGCGGCTTCGTTCACCAGGTTGGCCAGATCCGCCCCCGAGAAGCCCGGCGTACCACGCGCAATGATGCGCAGGTCGACATCGGGGCCCAGCGGGGTCTTGCGCGCATGCACGCCCAAGATCTTTTCGCGGCCTTTGATGTCGGGGTTGCCAACGGTGACGTTGCGGTCAAAGCGCCCCGGACGCAGCAGCGCGGGGTCCAGCACGTCCTTGCGGTTGGTCGCGGCCAGGATAATCACGCCTTCATTGGCTTCAAACCCGTCCATTTCCACCAGCAGCTGGTTCAGCGTCTGTTCACGTTCATCGTTGCCGCCGCCATAACCGGCGCCACGATGGCGACCCACGGCGTCAATCTCGTCGATGAAGACGATACAGGGCGCATTCTTTTTCGCCTGTTCGAACATGTCACGGACACGGGACGCACCCACACCCACGAACATTTCAACAAAGTCGGAACCGGAGATGGTGAAGAAGGGGACGCCCGCCTCCCCCGCGATGGCGCGGGCCAACAGGGTCTTACCGGTGCCCGGAGGGCCAACCAGCAGCGCGCCTTTGGGGATCTTGCCCCCTAGGCGGCTGAACTTCTGCGGGTTGCGCAGGAATTCGACGATCTCTTCCAGTTCTTCCTTGGCTTCGTCGATACCAGCAACGTCATCAAAGGTGACGCGGCCGTGCTTTTCGGTCAGCATCTTGGCCTTGGACTTGCCAAATCCCATGGCCCCGCCTTTGCCACCGCCCTGCATCCGGTTCATGAAGTAGACCCAGACACCAATCAGCAGCAGGAAGGGAAGCAGGGTCATCAGGAAGGACTGGAACCCGGATTGCTGCTGCTTTTCGGCCCGGATCGGAATGTTCTTGCCGATCAGCAGCTCGGTGATTTCAGCATCGCCGGGTTTGATCGTGACATATTCCTGATTGTCGGCGCCGCGGAAGCGGACCTGCTCTCCGTCCAGCGTGACCTGTGAAACTTCTCCGTCCTCTACAGATTGCACAAAATCCGAATACGGGATTTCGCGGCTCTGCAAGGTGCTTCCCGAACCGCTGAACAGATTGAACAGCGCCAGAATCAGCAAGAACAGAACAACCCAGAAGGCGATATTGCGTACGTTGCCCAAGGAAACTCTCCTAGTTTACCGAACCGCCCAGGGTTCGGGCATGCTCAGACAACTAAAATAGAGATCCTTTGGGCAGGTTCAATGCGATAAAAGCGAAGCAAAGAACTCTTCCTGCCCTCCGATCAATTCCGCACGCCACCCTTCGGAGCGTCCAGCCAGCGGCGCAGCGACCAGAATATCGTCTTTCCAGAGGGCTGGAGACGACAACAGGACCCGGTGCGGAAATCCGGTTTCGCGCCAATCTGGGCATTGGGACAGGCCATGTTCACCCAAAGCGCCGATTTCATAGTCGGATGCGTCCCCGCCGTGGAACCGCCACCGGTCGTCCCAGATGCCGTTGGCCGGGACCCTGAGCTTGCGCACAGCATTATGTTCACGACAGATCCAGACACGCCCGTTTCGATGCAAAACAAGGCATCCCTGCAACGTGACCGACCGTCCGTCCCGAATCGCTGCCAACGTATCGGTCACCGCAGTGCGGCGCGCCGAGTAGGGCGAGTTGCTGATCCACGCCAGCGCCCGGACCAGCAGCCTGCGCGAGATTTCATCCGGCAGCACCCGGAACTTTCGTGCATCAAAGACTACATACCCGCCAACGATCAGTGTCAGATCGCGCGCCGCAAGGAAGGTATACCAGTCCAGCGCCTCACGCGCCTTGCGCAGGTTGGCCGCGACATCCGCCAGAACGGTGGTGGAAATGCCCAGCGGTTCCAGCATGTCCATCGCCTGACGCACCCTGACCCGCTCGAACCGCTCGTTTTCGTTGGACGGGTCTTCGATCCATTCAATCTCACGACGGCGCAGGAAACCGCGCAGCAGCTCGCGTTTAAAGCCAAGCAGCGGCCGAAACAGCGTGACCCCGTTCAACGTGCGTTTCACCGGCATCCCGGCCAGACCGTTGACCCCCGAAGAACGCGACAGCCGCATCAGCACGGTTTCGGCCTGATCATCAGCAGTGTGCCCAATGGCCAGCATTGGGGCGCCGACCGCGTGCGCCCAGTTGGTCAGCAGATCATAGCGGGCCTGACGGGCCTTGTCCTGCAGGTTTCCGCACCCGTCCCAATCCGTCCATTCCAGGATGCTGTGCGAGATGCCCCACTCTGCGCATGTCGCGCCGACCTGTCTGGCTTCGGTGCTGGCCCCTTCGCGCAGGCGATGATCCACCGTCGCGGCGTGGAGTTCGACATCGTCGTCCTGAAAACATTCATGCAGCAGACGCAGTAGCGCGAGGGAATCGCTGCCTCCGGAAACCGCGACCGCCAAACGCGCCGGGACGCTAGAGTGGAACTGGGCTCTAACGGTTTCCAGAATATCCCGGTCGCTGCCGTTCAAGTGCAGCCCAGCGACGCCATTTCCCGTTCGGCCTGGGGAACGGCTGCGGAATTGGGGAACCTGACCCGCACTTCGGCCAGGGTGACACAAGCCTGGCTGGCCTGCCCCAGACGGCCAAGCGACGCGCCGAGCTCGACCAGAGCTTGCGGTGCGACGGGACCTGAAGAATCACGAGAGAAGCTGGCCAGGTAGGCCCGCGCGGCTTCGCGGCTGTCGCCCAAACCGTCCAGCGCCTTGCCCCGCAAAAGATGCGCCTGCGCGCCCAGCGGGCTGCCGGGGTATGCCTCTTCGAAGGCCCCGAACTTGTCCGCGGCCATCTGATAGTCACCTGCGTGCAGGGCATTCTGGGCCACATCGAAATCCGCCTGTTCCCCCACGGCCAGCTGTTCGCTCGCAGGTTCCTCTGTCGGTGCGGGGGCAACGACGGGTTGTTCCTCGACCCCGCCAAGGGTTGAGGTTTCCCCCAGCTTACTGACATCGCCGCCTTCAAGTTCGACCAGGCGGAACTCCAGATCGCCGATCCGGTTGGTGCCATCAGCCACAACCCGGTTGATCCGGTATTCCAGGCGTTCGGTTTTGGAGGTCAGGCGCTGCAATTCGGTTTCGATTGCACCGATCCGTTCCAGCGTGCCGCCGTTCTGGATCTGTGTCGTAGCGCCCCCAGTGGTGGACAGCTCACGCCGCAGCTTCTGGATCTCCACATTCAGAACGGTCAACTCCTGCCGGATATCGGCAAGGGTCTGGGCATCCTGCGCCAGGACCGGAAGCGGCAATGAAACACTCACACTCAGCAATACTGCCCGCCAAAAACGCATGGCTTACCCCGTCAAACCACCAGTCAGAACCGTCACGGCACGGCGGTTCTGCGAATAACAGCTTTCTTCGCTGCAAATTTCAACCGGGCGCTCCTTGCCATAGCTGACCACCCTCAGGCGGCTGGCCGAAACCCCACGTGACACCAGGAAATCCCGTGCTTCGTTGGCCCGGCTTGCACCCAGGGCCAGGTTGTATTCCCGCGTGCCCTGCTCATCCGCGTGACCTTCGATCGTGACCGAATAGTCCGGATTGTCCAGCAGCCACGAGGCCTGCGCCGCCAGAACGGCCTGCGCATCAGGGGACAGTGTGGATTGGTCCACCGCAAACAGCACCCGATCCCCGATCGCCTGCTGGAAATAGGCCGGGCTGCTCTGGTCACCGATCAGGCCGGGCCGGTTCAGATCAACGGCGTTCGACGACCCGTCACCGTCATCACTATTCCATGGCGCGCCATCTGTGCAGGCGGCCAGGGTCGCGCCCAGACAAGCCACAAGAAGGAAATTGCGAATGCTCATTTCATCAGCCTCTTTTTATCCGTTCTTTCGTATAGGTGCATTTCACTACGACTGCCCGAAATAAGGACAGTATTGACCGATTTATCAGTTTTGCAAGGGGGACCAAGCAGGATCTGATCCCCCGTCCGGCGTTCTGACCGGGCGCAGGTTTCGTCCCGAAATATCCACCGAGTACAAGAGCGCCCGCCCGTTGGTCCCCTGCGTTTCACGGGTGAACATGATCACGCGGCCATTGGGCGACCATGTGGGGCCCTCATCCAAGAAAGACGCCGTCAGCAGGCGTTCTTCACTGCCGTCGACCCGCATCACACCGATGTGGAAGCGTCCTTTGTTCTGCTTGGTGAAGGCGATCAGATCCCCTCGCGGCGACCAGACGGGTGTCCCGTAGCGCCCCTGACCAAAACTGATCCGCCGCGCCTCACCGCCTTCGGCATTCATGATATAGAGCTGTTGCGATCCCGAGCGGTCGCTTTCAAAAACGATCTGCCGGCCATCGGGCGAAAATGACGGTGCGGTCTCAATGGACGGCGCAGAGGTCAGGCGCTTGCGCGATCCGCCGTCAATATCCATCAGATACAGATCCGTATTCCGGCCACGGGTCTGGGAATAAACGATTTTCCGACCGTCCGGTGAGAAGCGCGGCGCAAAGCTCATGCCCTCTTCATCGGCGCGCAGGATACGTTTCTTGACCTTGCCCACATCCAGCACATGCACCTGCGGAACCCCGGTTTCATAGCTGGTGTAGAGCACACGGTCGCCCGAGGGGGAAAAGCGCGGCGCAAGCACAATGGCAGAGCTGTCCGTCAGGTACTGCACGTTGGCCCCATCGTAGTCCATGATCGCCAGCCGCTTGCGCCGGTCGTTCTTGGGACCGGTTTCAGAGACAAAGACCACCCGGCTGTCAAAATAACCGCCCTCTCCGGTGATCCGGCTGTAAACCGCATCTGCAACCTTGTGGGCCATTCTGCGCCAACCCGCCGTGGATCCGGCAAATTGCAGCCCCGTTCCCAGCTCACCACCGGCGAACACATCATAGACGCGGAATTGTACGGTCAGACGGCTGCCCGACACCGATACGGATCCGGTGATCAGCGCCTGCGCGTTGACCGCTTTCCAATCGGCGTATTTCACCGGCGCGCCAAAATCTGTGACTTTGCTGATATGGGCGCTGGCCGGAATTTCCCGAAACAAGCCCGTACCCGAAAGGTCCGCCGCAATCACCCGTGACAGCTGGCTTGCAATCTCTGAAGCATTGGCCCCGTTGCCGACGAAGTCAGGCACGGCATAGGGCAAGGGTTCAATCACCCCTTCGGTAATCTCAATCCGCAAGGGGCCGGACTGTGCCACGGCAACAAGCGGCGCGACCAGTGCTGCGAGACCGATCAGAATTCCTGCAAAAACCCGTTTCATTTGATCCGCATCCTTTCCGGATTGAATGTGATTTCAATATCGCGCCATTGCGAATATTTTTCAGCGGGAAGGTCATATCCCTTGGCTCCGCAGCGGATAATCGCCCGTCGCGCGGCCTCGAATGCCTGTTTGGCGGCCCCAGAAGACCCTCCAGAGCTGCTGACCATCCGGATGGAATTGGCGCTTGGCCGTCCTTCGCGTCCCATGGACACTGCCACAACCACCGTGGTGCGCAGCGCCTCGGACGACAGGGATCCCACGTTCCAGCAACTGGACACTGCGACCCGCAGCGCGTCTTTTTCACCGGTGGTCAGCGGCGGGCCCGCCGGTTCCGGCGCGGCCTCCTGTGCTCCGCCCAGCGAACTGGCCAGCGCTTCGGCCAGAGCATCCGCCACGGCATCCTGTGTGGTGTCCTGTTCGGGCGCGCGCTCTTGCGTGGCTGCGCGGCGGTTTGGACGGGTGGCCGGGCGCGGTGAACGTGTGGGCGCCCCGCCCACATCCGCCGTTTCATCGCGATTTGCCTCGGTCTCCACCCGGTCGCTGGCGGCTTCCGGTGCGGTTGCCTGCTGCTCGGGCTGATTGGCCTCTGCCCCTGCCTCGGCTGAAACATCGGGTCGCTGCACCTCATCCGGAGCGGTTTCGGGCTCTGGCTGGGCCACCGGCACGGGGGCGACACGCCGGGCGGGCCTGCTGCGGGGTCTGGGGGTCTGGCTCAGCTGTGTCGGGGCCGGATCGGCAACCGGGGGCGCCACCAGCGTGGCAGGCACATCCGGGACAATCGGATCCGGCGCCTGAATGGGCGGCGGTGTGATCTGCGGCTCCGGTTCGGGGTCCGGCTGTGCAACAGGTTGCGGCGGAACGGTGGTGGGCTGGGGCTCCACCTGTGGCGAGATCTCAGGCGCGTCTTCTGGAGCAGGCTGCGGCAAAGCCGCCGGTTCCGGGGCCACCTGTGGTGCAACGGGCGTCGCGGACAGGCGCTCGAACTCCTGCGCGGTAATCACCGACACGTCCTGCACCTCAAACGGCGGCAACGGCTCGCTGGAGAAGACGCCGCCAAACAGCGCCCAACCAACCAGCCCCGCGTGGACTGCTGCCGAAATTTTGGTGCCCGTCTGCACGGCCTCACCTCACTGGTCGCCGCCGGACCCGTCGAGCGTCGGGCCGCCGGTATCCGTCACAAGCCCCACATTCGAAAAGCCGCCCGCGTTGAGCGCGCCCATGACCTGCATGACCTGTACATACGCCACCGAACCATCCGCCCGCAGGAACACCCGGTCAGACTGCCGCTCTGCCGCGACTGCGCGCAGCTTGCTGACCAGTTCGTCCCAAGCCACCGGCGAAGTCTGGATCTGGACCTCACCCGTCGCGGTCAGCGTCACGGTCAGGGGCTCTTCTTCCTCACCCGGAAGCGAATTTGCTGCGGTTTTCGGCAGTTCCACCGGCACACCAACGGTCAGCAACGGAGCGGCCACCATGAAGATGATCAGCAGCACCAGCATGACATCCACAAAGGGCGTCACGTTGATTTCGGCCATTGGCTGTGCCCGGCCACGGCGCCTACCGCGGCGGCGTCCGCCCTGGGCTGGTTGCTGAACCCCTGCCCCCATCGGTCAGCTGTCCAGCTGACGGCTGAGGATGGTTGCGAACTCGTCGGCGAAGGCCTCATAACCCGCCACGATACGGTCGCTGTCCGCGCTCAGCTTGTTGTAGAAGATGACCGCCGGAATTGCGGCCAGCAGGCCCAGACCAGTGGCCAGCAGCGCCTCGGCAATACCCGGCGCAACCACGGCCAGGTTGGTGTTCTGTTGCTCGGCAATCTCGATGAAGGCGTTCATGATGCCCCAAACGGTCCCGAACAGACCGATGAAGGGCGCAGTGGAGCCAACAGTCGCCAGAATGGACAGCCCCTTTTGCAGGCCTTCCGCCTCTTTGGCGATGGCCACGTCCATTGACCGGTCGATACGGGCGCTGGCCCCTGCGATCAGCGCGCCGTCCTGCTTGTGCGAGCGGCGCCACTCGGTCATGCCCGCGGCAAAGATCTTCTCTGATGCGCCATCGGGCTGTGGCCCCAGCTGGTCAAAGAGACCATCCAACGGTTCGCCCGACCAGAACGCCTGATCGAAGGTCTGCGCCTCGGACCGGGCCGATCTGTAAGACATCAGTTTCTGAAGGATGATCCCCCACGACCAGGTCGACGCCAAAACCAGCATCACCATGACCAGCTTCACAGTCAAAGTCGCGCGCGCGAAAAGCCCCCACATGGAGAAATCAATCTCCTGCGCCAAAGCCAGAGTTTCTGCTTCCATCTATCTGCTCTTTTGCCTGTCGACCGTTTCGGTTCGATATTGATTGGGTTCAGGCTATCGCAGATCCAAGGGGAAAGCCAATCAAACTGGCTCAAAACTGCCGTTTTATTGCAGCAATGCGCGAATCTCTGCCGGCAATCGCACGGGTTTTCCCTCTGTCGTCATGCAGACGACCGTCACCTGGGCGCGAAACAGTTCGACCTCATCGCGGTAGACCACCTGCTGCAAGGTCAGGCGCGCAGGTGTTACAGCCTGCACCTCCGTCCGCACGGTCAGCACATCGTCAAACCGGCCCGGCGCGCGGAAATCGGCCTCAATCCGGTGCACGACCCAGACCAGCCCGGCGTCCCGCATGGCGTTCTGGTCATTGCCCAGATCCCGCACCCATTCGCTGCGCGCGCGCTCGATGAACCGCAGGAAGTTCGCGTGATAGACGATCCCGCCCATGTCGGTGTCTTCGTAATACACCCGCAAAGTGAATGTATGGCTCATGCTGTCCTGCCCTGCCCGGATCTGTTGCTCAGGCTACAGTCCTATGATCGTTCAGGGCAACTGTGCAAGACGGTCCAGAAACAGCTGCTTGACCTCCGGCCCCTGCACAGTCACGCAGACCTTGGTCGGCTTGCGCCCGTCCTCTGCCGCCTCAGTACGGCCGGCTTCCTCGCCCGAGGTGACCACACGGATCGGCACATCACGGGTTTCAAACAGGTGCGGATGCGTACAGGCGATGATCGCCGCCGGATCGTGCAGCGAACAGCCATCCAGCTTGCCCACCGAGCGGTAGAACTTCAGATAATACTCCGACATGCGCTTCAGCATGCCACCCAGCTCGGGCGAGGCTTCGGCGATCTGGTCAAAATCCTCTTCGGTGCAGGTCACGCGATGGGTGACGTCCAGACCGACCATTTCCACCGGCGCGCCAGAGGCGAAGACCGCTTCGGCCGCCTGCGGATCGTGATAGATGTTGGCCTCTGCGTGCGGGGTGATGTTCCCCCCCTCGTCCAGAGATCCCCCCATCAGGACAATCCGCGCCACGTTGCCGGCAAAACCCGGGTCCCGGACCAACGCATCCGCGATGTTGGTCAGCGGCCCCAGCGGGCAGACCACCAGCTCCCCCGGAAACTCGCGCGCAAGGCGGGTCAGAAGCTCCGCTGCGCTCTCGCCCACGGGGACCGTCACGGGCGTCACCGGTTCGATATCCCCGAAGCCTTCCCTGCCGTGCACCTCCCAGGACGGCTCGAACGGCCAGTCGCCCCAGGGCATTGCGGCACCGGGCGCAACCGGCGCATCAACGCCTGCCGCTTCCAGGAGGCGCAGCGCATTGCGTGTTGCAATGTCGGTCGTGACGTTGCCAAAGATCGTTGTCAGACCCAGCAGCTCAATATCCGCAGACACCGCAGCCAGAAAGATCGCCATGGCATCATCGATACCGGGATCGGTATCGATGACCAGCTTGATCGGTCCCATCAGGTGTTGAACAGGAAGTGCATGACATCGCCGTCCTTGACGATGTATCCCTTGCCTTCCGCGCGCATCTTGCCCGCTTCCTTGGCACCGCTTTCGCCGTTGCAGGCGATGTAATCGTCATAGGCGATGGTTTCGGCCCGGATGAAGCCCTTTTCGAAATCGCCGTGGATGACGCCTGCGGCCTGCGGTGCGGCCGTGCCCTGACGGATGGTCCAGGCGCGGGCCTCTTTCGGGCCAACGGTGAAATAGGTTTCCAGATGCAGCAGCTCGTAACCGGCCTTGATCAGACGATCCAGACCCGCCTCTTCCAGCCCCATCTCGGACAGGAACATTTCGGCTTCTTCGTCTTCCAGCTGGCTGATCTCTTCTTCGATCTGGGCCGAGATGATCACGTGGCTGTTGCCCTGAGCAGCGGCCATTTCGGCAACGCGGGCCGAATGCTCATTGCCCTCTGCGGCCTCGGATTCACCCACGTTGCAAACGTAGAGAACCGGCTTGGTGCTGAGCAGTTGCAGCATCTTCCAGGCTTTGGCGTCTTCGGCGTCCACTTCGACCAGACGGGCGGGCTTGCCGTCTTCCAGCATGTCCTGTGCAGCGGCCAGCAGGCGGTCCTGCTGCTGCGCTTCCTTGTCGTTGCCCTTGAGCTTGCGCACCAGGTTGGCACGACGCTTTTCGATGCTTTCCAGATCGGCCAGCATCAGCTCGGTCTCGATGGTTTCGGCGTCGGCCACCGGGTCAACACGGCCATCCACATGGGTCACATCGCCGTCTTCGAAACAGCGCAGCACATGGGCGATGGCGTCGGTTTCGCGGATGTTTGCCAGAAACTGGTTGCCCAGGCCTTCGCCCTTGGAGGCGCCTTTGACCAGTCCTGCGATGTCCACAAAGGTCATGCGCGTCGGAATGATCTGCTTGGAGCTGGCAATCGCGGCCAGCTTGTCCAGGCGGGCATCCGGCACGCCCACTTCCCCCACGTTCGGCTCGATGGTACAGAACGGGAAGTTCGCCGCCTGCGCCGCTGCGGTCTTGGTGAGTGCGTTGAACAGGGTCGACTTGCCGACATTCGGAAGACCGACGATTCCCATTTTAAAGCCCATATTGGCCTCCTGATACCATTCGGATGCAGCTTCTAGGCAGCAATTGCCTATGACGCAAGCACCCTCGCCGCTGCGGGCAGCTCTCGCTCTTGTGAAGGGGTCGTGGGTCCACAGTCAGCAGATTTTTCGCTGCGACATATTTGCAGGAGAGAGATATCTCCTATATCCTTCAGATCTTGAATTAAATTCGGGCGTTGGACATGCTGAACACAAAATTTTTGTCGAAAGGAATAGCGCCCGCCGTTGCGTTGTTCGCCCTGGCGGCTCCCGCAGCCGCTCAGGAATGGGTCTTTGGTCTTGGGTATTCGGATTTTTCCCGGAACGGCGCAGAAGACAGCGCATTGATCTCTGCTGAATATCACCACACGCCGTTTTACGAGAATGGCCGCCTGAGCAGCGCATTTGGGGCGGTGCTGTCTGCGCAGACGGAAGGTGATGTTTTCGTGGGCGCTGGCGTTGTTGCAACGCTTGATCTGAATGACAAATGGTTTCTTGAGACCAGCGTGATGCCGGGCGCCTTTTTCGAAAGCGCGGCACTGAACGATCTGGGTAGCACGTTCGAGATCCGCAGCCTGCTGGGCGTCGGCCGCAATCTGAACAACGGACAGAAAGTGTCGCTGGCGATCCTGCACAAATCCAATGCATCGACCGGCAATATCAACCCCGGCGTGAATTCGGTTCTGCTGCGGTGGCACACCTCTTTCTGAGGTTTCTGAAGCATATGCATCCTCTGAGGCTTTGCGTACCGTGCAGCGGGGATTGATTTCCCCGCGCTTGTGCGGCACATCGGACCGGACCACAGCAAAAGGCCCGACCATGACCCGTATCGACGACAAGTTTGCCGAACTCAATGCTGCAAAGAAAAAGGCCTTCGTCGCCTATGTCATGGCCGGCGATCCGGACTTCGAGACGTCTCTGGAGCTGGTGAAAGGACTGCCCGGCGCTGGCGTTGATGTCATCGAACTGGGCCTGCCCTTCACCGATCCGATGGCCGATGGCCCGACCATCCAGCTGGCAGGCCAACGCGCTCTTGAAGCGGGCATGACCCTGTCGCGGACGCTGGAGCTGGCCCGCAAGTTCCGCGAAACCGACAACACCACTCCGATCGTGCTGATGGGCTACTACAATCCGATCTACAGCCGCGGCGTCGACACCTTCTTGGCGGATGCGAAAGAAGCCGGAATTGACGGGCTGATCGTCGTGGACCTGCCGCCCGAAGAAGATACCGAACTCTGCATCCCGGCACAGGACGCGGGCCTGAACTTCATTCGCCTTGCAACGCCGACCACCGATGACAAGCGCTTGCCCCGCGTGCTCCAGAACACCTCTGGCTTTGTCTACTACGTGTCGATCACCGGCATCACCGGCGCGGCCGAGGCGCAGGCCGAAGACGTGGCCCCCGAAGTGGCCCGCATCAAGGCCGGCACCGATCTGCCGGTCATCGTGGGCTTTGGCATCAACACGCCCGAGCGCGCCGAAGCCATTGCCGGCATTTCCGACGGTGCTGTTGTCGGTTCGGCCATCGTCAGCAAGATCGGATCGGGCGAACCCGTGTCCAGCGTGCTTGAGTTCGTCAAGTCCCTGTCGGACGGGGCGCATCGCGCCTGAACCCGCACCCAAGCCTGAGGGGCGCTGCCGTCCCTCAGCCCTGCCCCCTCATCTGGGCCCTTCCCGCAATCATGCGCCCGCAGACCCGGGGCGCAGAACCCGCGCCATTGCCGTGATCAATTCTGCGCGGCGAACGGGCTTGGCAACATGCCCGTCGATCCCCCGCTCCAGATAGCCCGCAACCTGATGCGCCATGGCGTTGGCCGAGATCGCCAGGATCGGGGTCATTTCACGTCCCGCGGCCTCCTCCTGTTCCCGGATGGCACGCGTTGAAGCGATACCGTCCATCACCGGCATGTTCACATCCATCAGGATGATGTCCCAGCTTTCTGCCATCCAGCGATCCAGCGCCTCCTTGCCGTTCCCGACGATGCAGAGGTCCAGATCAAACCGTTTCAGCATGTGCCGCAGCACCAGCTGATTGGTCTTGTTGTCTTCGGCCACCAGCACACGCCAGCGACGAGACTGGATCAGTTCTTCCTGCGCCTTCAGCGTCGTTTCGGTATCTTGCTGGGGTGTCGCTTCCGGAACCACCCTGAAACTGGCAAAGAAGGTGCTCCCCTCTCCCTTTACGCTGCTCAACCCGATCTGCCCGCCCATCAGGTTGCAAATGCGCTGCGAAATCGCCAGGCCCAGACCGGTGCCGCCGAAGTTACGCGACACGCTGGCATCGGCCTGCGAAAACGGCTTGAACAGTCGCGATTGTTCCTTTTGGGTCAATCCCGGCCCGGTATCCGAAACCTCGATCCACAGCTGAGCCTCGGCGTTTGAGGCGTCGCGCAGCTCAACCCGCAGGGTCACATGCCCTTCCTCGGTGAATTTCACCGCATTCGACAACAGGTTCCCGACCACCTGTCGCACCCGGGTCGGATCCGTCCTGGCCCAACGCCGGGCGGTGGGGGACAGCTGCACCTCGAACTTCAGGCCCTTTTCGCGCGCCTTCAGCTGGTACTGCGGCACCAGACCCTCGATCAGCGCGTCAAGCTGACACCCGATCTCTTCGATTTCCATCTTGCCGGATTCTATCTTGGACAGGTCCAGAATGTCATTGATCACCGCCAGCAGCAGATTGCCGCTCTCGGTGATCACATTCAGGACGCTTTGCTGCTCAGCGGTCAGATCGCTGTCCGACAATGCGGTCGCCATGCCCAGCACACCGTTCAATGGCGTTCGGATCTCATGGCTCATCGACGCCAGAAAAACCGATTTTGCCTCATTGGCGGCCTCTGCCTGTTCGCGGGCGGTTTCCAGCTCTGCGGTCCGCTCCTTCACGGCCTGTTCAAGCCCTTCTGCTTGTCTCTGCAATTTGCAGTTGGCCTCAAACAGCTCACGGCTTTTGGCCTCCAGCAATTGTTCGGCTTCCTGACGGGCCTTTCTTTGCCGCTCGAACCTGCGCCGCGAAACAACGTCCTGATTCGCGGTCAAAAGCGCCGGGCTGGTCACGCTGCTTTCCTGATGGTGAATTCAGCCGCATGTTGGCTTTCACCCTCAAGAGGCACCATATCGACCTCTGCCGGCTCTCCGAAATGGGTGATACAGGCCTGGATCAGGCCCAGGCAGAAATGGGTCAGCGGGCGTTCCGAGCGATAGACCATCTGCAAGCGGTCACCGCCAAACCGTTCTGTCGAGAAATGCGGCAGTTCGACTTCGGGATAGAGCTTGCGCACTTCGACATGCACCTCATTCTCGATCGCTTCCAGCATATCGAACGCATCTGCCTTGTCGGTGAAAAACCCCGGATATCCTTCGACAAAACGCCGGAACATCCAATGGCCGAACTGGGTTTGCAAATCCTCTGGCGAGGCTTTGACATGGAGGCCAATCGCTTCGACCAGCTTGATCAGTTCGCTGCAAGAGTAATTCCCGACGGCACTGTAGGCACCGTCGGATGCCAGCTCAGCCCGATCAAGGATTTCGTCCACCGCATCTTCCCCGATCGCCGCTTCCGCCATGTTCAGAAGTTCGACAAAAACCATGCCTTTCATAGTGGCCCTCCTCAAGATCACCTGATCTTAGGGGACTGCCGGTAAACAGGCGCCTAACGCGACAATCATTGCCATTGCAGGATGGGTGCGTAACTGGTAAAAAACATTTACCAGTTTGGAAGGACCTGCCCCAATGCCCGTGATCACCAACATCAACGACCTCAAGAAAATCTATGAACGGCGCGTGCCGCGCATGTTCTATGACTATGCCGAAAGCGGCAGCTGGACCGAGCAGACCTTCCGGGAAAACACCACCGATTTCGAACAGATCTACCTGCGCCAGCGGGTGGCCTTCGACATGACCGGCCGCTCGACCCAAAGCCAGATGATCGGGCAGGACGTCTCGATGCCAGTCGCGCTGGCGCCGGTGGGGCTGACGGGCATGCAGCACGCCGATGGCGAGATCAAAGCCGCGCGTGCAGCCGAAGCCTTTGGCGTGCCCTATACGCTGTCCACCATGTCGATCTGTTCAATCGAAGATGTAGCCGAACACACCAACACGCCCTTCTGGATGCAGGTCTATACCCTGAAGGACGATGACTTCATGCAGCGGCTGTTCGACCGGGCCAAGGACGCCAAATGCTCTGCCGCGGTGATCACCGTTGATCTGCAACTGCTGGGACAACGCCACAAGGACCTGAAAAACGGCCTGTCGGCCCCGCCGAAGCTGACCGTCAAATCGGTCTCCAACATGATGACCAAGGTGCAATGGGGCCTTGGCATGTTGGGAACCAAGCGGCGTTTCTTTGGCAACATCGTGGGCCACGCCAAGGGGGTGGAGGACCCGTCGTCCCTGTCGACCTGGACCGCCGAAGCCTTCGACCAGTCCCTGGACTGGGCCCGAATCAAGAAGTTCCGTGACATGTGGGACGGGCCGCTGATCATCAAGGGCATCCTGGATGCCGATGATGCCCGCGATGCCCTGAACGTGGGCGCGGATGCGATCATCGTCTCCAACCACGGCGGTCGCCAGCTGGATGGCGCACTGAGCGCGATCCGCGCACTGCCGTCAATCATGGACGCGGTCGGCGACAAGATCGAGGTGCATCTGGACAGCGGCATCCGCTCCGGTCAGGACGTGCTGAAGGCGCTCTCGCTGGGCGCGAAAGGCACCTATATCGGCCGCGCTTATGTCTATGGCCTGGGGGCCATGGGCCAGGCTGGCGTGACCAAGGCACTGGAAGTGATCCACAAGGAGCTGGATACCTCGATGGGCCTGTGTGGCGTGCGCAACATCGCGGACCTGAGTCGCGACAACCTCCTGGTGCCTGCTGATTTCGAAGGACGTTGGGCCTGAACACTGGCCCGAGCGACACAAAAAAACTCCGGGTCGGGCCAAACCGCGGCCCGGAGTTTTGAACAGGCGCAGATTCACCCTTTCCAATTTGGCCAATCCGGGATAAGGACGCGGCTTCACGCGGGGATACAGCCTTGGAGGATCCCTGCCCTAACATTGGAGAATTATCATGGCTGGAGAGATTCCTGATCTCGTAGCTCTGGAACGGTGGGGGACAGGCAAGGGCGCCGCTCGCCAAGCACGCCGCGACGGCATGGTTCCGGGTGTTGTTTATGGTGGCGACGTTGACCCGCTGCCGATTCAGATCCCGTTCAACGATCTGCTGAAGAAGCTGAAAGCAGGCCGTTTCAAGTCCACCCTGTGGAACCTGAAAGTCGAAGGCCACGAGGACGTTCGCGTGATCTGCCGTGACGTTCAGCGTGACGTGATCAAAGACCTGCCGACCCACCTGGACCTTATGCGCCTGCGCCGCACCACCAAGGTGAACCTGTTCATTCCGGTTGAGTTCGTCAACGAAGAAGAAGCACCCGGTCTGAAAAAAGGTGGCGTTCTGACCATCGTGCGTCCGGAAGTCGAACTGGTTGTGACCGCGGGCGAAATCCCCGAGAAGATCACCGTCGACCTGACCGGCCTGAACATCGGTGACGTCGTGACCATCTCGTCGATCGAGCTGCCCGGCGGCGCGAAACCGACCATCGACCGTGACTTCGTCATCGCCAACCTGGCAGCGCCTTCGGGCCTGCGTTCGGACGAGAACGAAGAAGGCGGCGAAGAAGGTGCAGAAGAGGCAGCAGAAGAGTAAGCCTCTGCCATCTGAACTGTTTTGGAACGGGGTCGCTTGCGGCCCCGTTTCTTGTTTGGTTTTAGAACAATTTCGGGCATTACGTCCCCGACGCCTGAAGGAGACCGCACATGAAACTGTTCGTTGGACTGGGAAACCCGGGAAACAAATATACCCGGAACCGCCACAATATCGGCTTCATGGCGCTGGACCGGATTGCCGAAGACCACGGGTTCACGCCCTGGAAGTCCAAATTTCAGGCGCAGATCAGCGAAGGCAACCTGAAGGGGGCCAAGACGCTGCTGTTGAAGCCGCAGACCTTCATGAACCTGTCCGGACAGGCCGTCGGCGAAGCCATGCGGTTCTACAAACTGACCCCGGCAGATGTGGTTGTCCTGCATGATGAGCTGGACCTTGCTCCGGGCAAATGCCGGGTGAAGCAGGGCGGCGGACATGCGGGGCACAATGGGCTGCGCTCCATCCACCAGCATATCGGCGCAGAGTATGCGCGCGTCAGGCTGGGCATCGGCCACCCTGGCCACAAGGATGCGGTCGCAGGCTATGTGCTGCGCGATTTCCCAAAAGCGGATGAAGCCTGGCTGGACGATCTGCTGCGCGGCATCTCGGACGGCGCGGCAGAGCTGGCCAAGGGCGATGGCGGCAAGTTCATGAATGCGGTTGCGCTACGCACCGCGCCACCACGCAGCTCAGGCGGGAAGGCCGCCGCCCCCCGCCCAGCGGCCAAGCCCGAACCCGAAGCGCCCGATACGCGGTCCGCCCTTGAACGGCTGGTCGACAAGTTCAAATAGTGCATTGCCGCTGCGTATCTGTTGCCCCCTGACGCGCGCTGCGTTTGGCTGAGACAAAGCGGAGGAAACAAGATGCGCACATTCGGAAAATGGCTGGGCCGGACGCTGTTGGTCCTGATCGTGGTGATCGTGGCCGTCGGCCTGTGGAAACGCGAAGAAATCACCCGGCTTCTGGCCGTGAACTCGCTGTTCAAGGCAGAGCGCATTGTCGGCAACTTCTCCAACATGGATGCGGCTTTCCTGACCGCCCCCGTCTCGAAGGGGGACGGACCTGTCCGGGCTTTGTCGGTCGGCGACACGATGGCCCTGCCCGATGGGACAGAGGAGTGGATCAAGGACCGCGCCGTGACCTCCCTGTTGGTGCTGAAAGCGGATGAAATCCGTTATGAAAACTACTTCTTGGACACGGGCGAAGATGACCGCCGCATCTCCTGGTCCATGGCCAAAAGCTACCTGTCGGCCCTGCTGGGCATCCTGGTCCAGGAGGGCGCGATCGCGTCTCTGGATGATCCCGTGGTGAAATATGCGCCCAGCCTCCAGGACAGCGCCTATGCGCCGGCCACCGTCCGCAACGTGCTGAACATGGCCAGCGGCGTGGTCTTTGACGAAGACTACCACGATTACGATTCAGACATTAACCGCATGGGGCGTGTCGTGGCCCTGGGCGGCGCGCTGGACGATTTCACGATCAGCCTTAAGGACAGTTTCGCGACGCCGGGTGAGACCTGGCAATATGTCTCGATCGATACCCATGTCATCGGCATGGTGATACGCGGCGCCACCGGAAAGACCGTGACCGAGCTTCTGGCCGAGAAGATCATCGCCCCGCTGGGGTTGGAGCAGGATGGATACTACATCACCGACGGGGATGGCGTGGCCTTTGTGCTGGGCGGTCTCAACTTCACCACCCGCGACTATGCGCGCTTCGGGCTGATGATCCTGAATGATGGCGAATATGCCGGTCAGGAAATCGTTCCGGCCGATTGGATTGCCCAGTCCACCGCCGCCACCGCGCCCACCGAGGCGGGCAAGATCGGCTATGGCTATCAGTGGTGGATCCCGGTGGGCGCCCACGAGGGTGAATTCATCGCGCGGGGCGTCTATGGCCAATACATGTATTTCGACCAGTCGCGCGACGTGCTGATCGTCACGACAGGGGCGGATCGCGGGTTCCGCCAGAAAGGCGTGAACCGTCAGAACATCGAAATGTTCCGCAAGATTGCACAGAGCCTGTAAGGTGACACCATGACCCCAGATCCCAGCCTGAACGTCCTTGACCAGCCTCTGGCCTCCTGCTCGTCAGAGCCCTTGACCGGCTTCTTCCGTGATGGGCATTGCAACACCTGCGATGCCGACACCGGCAGCCACACGGTCTGTGCCGTGATGACGGCAGAATTCCTGGCCTATTCCAAATATGTCGGCAACGATCTGTCGACACCGCGCCCTGAATACCGCTTTCCCGGCTTGAAGCCCGGCGACCAGTGGTGCCTTTGCGCCGCCCGTTTCCTGCAGGCCGCCGACGAAGGCTGTGCGCCCAAGGTGAACCTGACCGCAACACACAAGCGCGCGCTGGAGATCGTGCCGCTGCATGTTCTGCGCGAACACGCGGCCGACGGCTGATCCGCCGCTGCTTTACCTCCTGTTGCGAAGCCGGTTACATGGGCGCAAACGCTAGCGGAGGATCACATGCAAATCGCGGATTTTGGCGATGTCAGGCTGCATTACCGGGTAGACGGCCCCGCTGACGGCCCCGCCGTCGTCTTCGCAAACTCCCTTGGAACGGACCTGCGTCTGTGGGACCCGCTGCTGCCGCATCTCCCCAAGGGACTGCGGATCATCCGCTATGACAAGCGCGGGCATGGCCTGTCCTCCTGCCCGCCAGCGCCCTATTCGATGGGGGCCCTGATCCGCGACACAGAGCGCTTGCTGGACCTGCTGGAGGTGCGCGACTGTGTGTTTGTCGGCTTGTCCATCGGCGGGATGATTGCGCAGGGGCTGGCTGTGAAGCGCCTGGACATGGTGCGCGCGCTGGTGCTGTCCAACACCGCTGCCAAGATCGGCACGGCGCAGATGTGGAAGGACCGGATCGACATCGTGAAAAGCAGGGGCATCGAAGGCCTGGCAGATCCGACTATGGAGCGTTGGTTCTCAAAAGCTTTCCGCCAGAGCCCGGAACTGGAGCTCTGGAGAAACATGTTGGTCCGCCAACCGCAGGACGGGTATGCCGGGTGCAGCGCAGCGATTGCCGGGACAGATTTCATGACGCCCACCAGCGGCCTGCGCCTGCCGACGCTGGGGATTGCGGGCGACGCCGACGGCTCCACGCCGCCCGATCTGGTGCGGGAAACCGTGGACCTGATCCCCGGATCCCGGTTCCAGCTGATCCGCAAGGCCGGGCACCTGCCCTGTGTCGAACAGCCCGAAACCTATGCCCGTCTGCTGACCGAGTTTCTGACCGAGGTCGGGCATCTTGGCTGAGTTTCTGCTGATCCACGGATCCTGCCACGGCGCGTGGTGCTGGCGCGATCTGATCCCCGCGCTCCGGGATCTGGGCCACCACGCCCGCGCCATCGACCTGCCCGGCAACGGGCTGGACGCCACGCCGCTGGCAGAGGTCACGCTGGAGCGCACCGTGGACCGGATCTGCGAGGCGGTGACCCCGGACAGCATCGTGATGGGCCATTCCTGGGGCGGCACGCCGATCACCGCGGCTGCCGAACGCAATGCCGATGCGTTGCGCGGGCTGATTTATCTCTGCGCCTATGTTCCACTGCCCGGTCACTCGATGATTGACATGCGCAAGCGCGCCAAGCGGCAACTGCTGGTCGAAGCCATTGACAAAAGCCCCGATGGGCTGAGCTACAGTGTGCGCGACAGCGAAATCCAGCGCCTCTTCTACCACGATTGTTCGGATGAGGTGGTGCGCTTCGCCAAGGCGCATTTGCGGCCGCAGGCGATTGCCCCGCAGGATACCCCGGTTCATCTGACAGATGAGTTTGACAAGGTCCCCAAGGCCTATATCCGCTGCATGGATGACCGCACGATCCCCCCGGAATACCAGGTGGAAATGACGCGGGACTGGCCGGATTGCCAGGTTCATGAGCTGGCAACCTCGCATTCTCCCTTCTTCTCTGCGCCACAGGAACTGGCAGCACTGATGAGCCAAATTGCAAAGGACATGTAATGGCTGGATCCGTTTTCGACTCCGCACTTTTCGGGGATCTGTTTCCGACGGGTGAGGTTGGCAGACTGTTCACCGACACCGCCGAAGTGCGCGCCATGTTGCTGGTCGAAGGCACGCTGGCCAAGATCCAGGGACAGATGGGGCTGATCCCCGAGATCAGTGCCCAAGCTATCCACCGGGCCTCGCTGGAGCTGCAAATCGACCCCGCCGGGTTGCGCGCAGCGACGGGCGCCAACGGGGTCTCGGTTCCGGGGCTGGTCTCGGCCTTTCGGGACCTGATGCAGGCCCCCGAACATGCGCAATACGCCCATTGGGGCGCGACATCGCAGGACATCATCGACACGGCATTGATGCTGCGCCTTCGACAGGCGCTTTCGCTGATCGAAAAGGACCTGGCCGAAACGCTCAGTACCCTGGCGACGCTGGCCGAAACACACGCCGAAACCCCGATGGCGGCGCGGACGTTCGGGCAATACGCCACCCCCACAAGCTTTGGCGCAGTTGTGGCCAGCTGGGGCCAGCCTCTGCTGACGCTGCTGCGGGAACTGCCGGACCTGCGGACCAACTGCCTTCTGGTCTCGCTCTCCGGGGCCGCCGGAACGGCCACTGCTCTGGGATCCGATGCGGCAGCGCTGCGCGCCAAACTGGCCGAGGGTCTGCGCCTGCAGGATCCGGGGCGGACCTGGCACACGGATCGGACCCCGGTTCTGAAGATCGCGGACTGGCTGACACGCCTGTGTCTTTCGCTTGCGAAGATCGGCGAAGACGCAATCCAAATGGCCCAGAGCGGTATCTCCGAGATGTCCCTGGGTGGGGTCGGCGCCTCTTCGACCATGCCCCAGAAGCAGAACCCCGTTGCCCCGTCCGCGCTGGTCGCCCTTGCAAACCAGGCGCACGGGCTCAACAGCATTCTGCAAGGGGCCAGTGTCCACCGCCATCAGCGGGACGGGGCCAGCTGGTTCACCGAATGGATGACCCTGCCCCAGATCGTGCTGTCCGCGGCCAGTGCGAGCCGGATCGCAAACACGCTCAGCCAGACCCTGACACCGAAGGCTGACACCATGCTGGACCCGGTTCAGGAAGGGCTTGGATTGATCCATGCCGAAGCGCTGAGCTTTGCTCTGGCCGCTCATATGCCCCGTCCCGACGCACAGGCCCGCGTCAAGACGCTCTGTGCCGAGGCCATGGCGACACAGACCCACCTGCGCGACCTGGTGACCGATCAACATCCCGAACTGGAGACCGCCACCCTGTTTCAGGCTGCGGAGCAATTGGGCACTGCCCCGACAGAGGCGCGGAGCTTCGCGCGACAGGTCCGGGCAATCTGACACAGCTGACCAAGCGTAAAGCCTTGCCCTGCGCCGCGAAGCTGCCCTAGCTTTGCGGCACGTTCAGAGGACCGAGGTAACCGTGCGGCTGACTATTGTTTTCTTGTGGATGACCGTCATGCTCGACGCGCTCGGGATTGGCTTGGTCATGCCCATCATGCCGGACCTCATCCGCGACGTCGAAGGTGGGGACCTGTCCCAGGCCGCGATCTGGGGCGGCGTGCTTTCCACCGTCTTTGCGGTCATGCAGTTCCTGTTTTCACCGATGCTGGGCAGCCTGTCCGACCGGATCGGCCGGCGCCCCGTGATGCTGACCTCGCTTTTTGCGATGGCACTTGTCTATCTTGGCATGGCCGTGGCGCACTCAATCTGGATCCTGCTGATCGGTCGAATTCTGAGCGGCATCACCGCCGCCACCCATTCAACCGCCAATGCCTATATCGCGGATATTTCCGCGCCCGAACACAAGGCGCGGAACTTTGGCCTGCTGGGGGCCGGGTTCGGGGTGGGCTTTGTTCTGGGCCCGCTGATCGGGGGTTTTCTGGGTGAATTTGGCCCGCGCGCGCCCTTCTATGTTGCCGCGCTTCTGGTTGGCCTGAACTTCCTGCTGGGTATCGTGGTGATGTCCGAAACGGTCACGGATGAGACCCGGCGCCCCTTCGATCTGCGTCGCGCCAATCCGCTTGGCGCATTCAAGCAGGTGTCCCGCCTGCCCGGCATCACGCCGCTGATGGTTGTCTACTTCATCTATTCGGTTGCGCTTTATGTCTATCCGGCGATCTGGGCCTATTTCACCCAACTGCGCTTTGACTGGAGCACCCAGATGGTGGGCCTGTCGCTGGCGCTCTTCGGGATCAGCATGGCCGCCGTACAGGGCGGGTTGATCGGGGTGCTGCTGCGCCGGTTCGGCGAACGCAAAACCGCGCTCTATGGGCAATTGTTCGATGCCGTGGCCTTTGCCGCAATCGCTTTTGTCACCAACAGCACCTTGGCGTTGATCCTGACGCCGATTGCCGCGCTGGGGGCCGTGGTCTCACCTGCGTTGCAGGGGATGATGTCGCGCCGGGTGGCGGACGATGCACAAGGCGAATTGCAGGGGGTGCTGACTTCGGTTCATGCGCTGTCGATGATCTGTTCTCCGCTGATGATGGCGGCCGTTTTCGCCCTGTTCACCCGCGAGGGCGCGCCCGTGTTCTTCCCCGGTGCCCCGTTCCTGTTGTCGATGGTCCTGGTGCTGATCGGGTCGGTGCTGCTGGCCCGCACAAAACCCAGCTGACGCAACGACACTTTACCGCCCCTGTTGTTGCGCACATTCGCGCTTGCAGGCCGTGGTGCCCTGCGTCACCCTTTCGTGAAGAACAAAAGACAGACTCAGGGAGAAACGGCCAATGCAAACCATTAAGGCCGCAGTGTGCCATGAATTCGGGCAGCCGCTGGTAATCGAAGAGATCCAGCTGGCAGATCCACGCATGGGCGAAGTTGAAGTCACTCTGGACGCGGTGGCGATCTGCCATTCCGACATCTCCTATGCCGAAGGGGCGTGGGGCGGCCAGTTGCCCGCGGTCTATGGCCATGAGGCCGCAGGTGTGATCAGCGCGCTTGGCGAGGGTGTAAACGGGTTTGAAATCGGGGATTCCGTCGTCGTCACCCTGATCCGCAGCTGCGGCACCTGTCCCAGTTGCGCCAGCGGCAAGCCGACGATCTGTGAAACCCCCTATGACGAAGTGAACGGCCCGCTCAAGGACGCCAACGGCGGCCCCATCACCCAATCCATGGCCTGCGGCGCCTTTGCCGAAAAGGTCGTTGTGGACCAGCGTCAGATCGTGAAGATCCCGCCCGAGATGGGCAAGGACGCCGCCGCACTGGTGTCCTGCGGGGTGATCACCGGCGTGGGTGCTGCGGTGAATGCCGCACAGTTGCGCGCCGGGCAGGATGTCGTGGTGATCGGCGCAGGTGGCGTTGGCCTCAATGCCATCCAGGGCGCACGCATCGCCGGGGCCCGCCGGATCGTGGCCATCGACATGAGCGAAGAAAAGCTGGAAATCGCCAAGGAGTTCGGCGCAACCCACGGCGTTCTGGGGTCGGAGCCCAAGCCGTGGAAAGCCGTCTACAAAGCCTTGGGCGGGCGCGGAGCAGATGCGGTGCTGATCACCGTCGGCGCCATTCCTGCATATGATCTGGCCCCGCGCTATCTGGCGCGTGGCGGCAAGGCGGTCATGATCGGGATGCCCCATTCCGGAGCCTCGGCCAGCTACGAACCGGTTGTCATGGCGGCCATCGGTCAGGGGCTGATCGGGTCCAAGATGGGGGATGTTGTCATCCAGCGTGACATTCCCTGGATGATCGACCTCTACCAGCAGGGCCGCCTGAAGCTGGATGAGCTGATCTCGGGACGGTGGACGCTGGACCAGATCAACGACGCGATCGCAGACACCAAAACCGGCAGCGCAAAGCGCAACGTGATCATCTTCGACCGCTAGTCGGCCGGAAGCCTGTTCAGGGGACATTTTGATGAAACTGCAAAACCTTGACATCATCGTCACCGCGCCACCCGCGCCAGGATGGGGCGGGCGCTACTGGATCCTGGTGAAGGTCACGACCGATACCGGAATTGTCGGCTGGGGCGAATGTTACGCCTCAACCATCGGGCCGGAGGCCATGTGCCACGTCATCCGCGATGTGTTCGACCGCCATATGGAAGGTCAGAACCCCGAGGATATCGAGCTGATGTTCCGGCGGATCTACTCTTCCGGCTTTACGCAGCGCCCGGATCTGACCGTCATGGGGGCGTGGTCGGGCCTGGAAATCGCCTGTTGGGACATTTTGGGCAAGGATCGAGAGCGCCCCGTTCACGCGCTGATCGGTGGCCGGATGAATGACCGGATACGTGCCTATACCTACCTCTACCCGCTGGCCCATCAGGACATGACAGAGTTCTGGACCTCGCCCAGCATGGCGGCGGAC
The DNA here is from genome assembly GCA_022763485.1 of Paracoccaceae bacterium. Taxonomy (GTDB): domain Bacteria; phylum Pseudomonadota; class Alphaproteobacteria; order Rhodobacterales; family Rhodobacteraceae; genus Aliisedimentitalea. The sequence goes on from JALEGX010000145.1 coordinate 25,630, forward strand.
TGCGCGTCCGAGATGGTGCGCCGTGGCTATACGGCCGTCAAATTCGACCCGGCCGGTCCTTATACAATGCGCGGCGGCCACATGCCGGCAATGACCGACATCTCTCTGTCGGTCGCCTTCTGCAAGGCTATTCGCGACGCGGTGGGGGACAAGGCGGATCTGCTGTTCGGAACCCACGGACAGTTCACCACCGCCGGAGCGATCCGGCTTGGGCAGGCGCTCGAACCCTATTCACCGCTCTGGTACGAAGAGCCCATTCCGCCGGACAACGCCACGGAGATGGCCAAGGTTGCCAACGCGGTTCGGATCCCTGTCGCAACGGGCGAACGGCTGACCACCAAGGCCGAGTTCATGGCCGTTCTGCAAACCGGGGCGGCCACGATCCTGCAACCGGCCCTGGGGCGTGCAGGCGGCATATGGGAGATGAAGAAGGTGGCGGCGCTGGCCGAAGCCTTCAACGCCCAGATGGCGCCGCATCTTTATGCCGGACCGATCGAATGGGCCGCCAACATCCATTTGGCCGCGTCCATCCCGAATATCCTGCTGGCCGAATCCATCGAAACCCCGTTCCACGCGGCGCTGATCCGGAATTCCATCCAGGTCGAGGACGGCTTCATCCGCCCGCCGACCGCACCCGGACTTGGCATCGATGTGGACGAAGAACTGGCCCGCGCTCACCCGTTCGAGGGATCGGACCTGCATCTGAACATGCGTGACGAACCCTGCGACTATGCCAATGGCAATGCCTTTCAGGGCGGCGCTCCGACCCCGGCAGAGGCGTGACAAGCTGCACCACAAACCCGCCCTGCGGGTTTGTGGTTCCGAATTTGCGGACCCTGCATCGGCATTTGCGACAAGGGGGTGACTTTATCTATCAAATTCGGGCATTATGTCTCTTACGACCCGAATTCAGGAATAAGTGCTCGTGACTGTTCAACCGACTCAACCACTTGCTGCTGAGACCCCCACCGATATGGCAAAAAGCGCGGCGGCCGCTGCTGCGTATCTGAAGACCCTCGCCCATGAGGGACGCCTGATGATCCTGTGCCATCTGGGAGAAGGGGAAAAATCGGTTGGCACGCTGGAACAATTGCTGGGCATCCGCCAGGCCGCCGTCAGCCAAATGCTGGCCCGCCTGCGCGATGAAGGGCTTGTCACCACCCGCCGCGAAGGCAAGACCATCTTCTATTCGCTGAGCGACACCAATACCGAACAGGTCATCGGCCTGCTCTATTCGCTGTTCTGCGGTCAGGAGTGACGGGACACCCCTGATCCCGGGATCGTCTTAGTCATCCATGCGCACGGCTTGCCGCTGACGGCCCAGACCTTCAATCTCCAGCTCCATCACATCGCCTGGACGCAGGAACACCGGTTCGGGTTTGATGCCCGCACCAACCCCCGGAGGCGTGCCGGTTGCGATCACATCGCCGGGGTGCAGGGTCATCATCTCGCTCAGATGAGCGATAATTTGCCGGATCGAGAAGATCATCTTGGAGGTATTGCCCGTCTGCCTGCGGGTGCCGTTCAAATCCAGATGCAGATCCAGGTTCTGAGGATCAGCCACCTCATCACGTGTCACCAGCCAGGGGCCAACCGGTCCAAAGGTGTCACACGACTTGCCCTTGGTCCATTGACCCGTGCGGTTGTTCTGGAAGTCCCGCTCGGACACATCATTGACGATGCAATAGCCCGCGACATGATCCAGCGCGTCCTCTTCGCTCACATATTTCGCGGCCTTGCCGATCACTACACCCAGCTCGACCTCCCAGTCCGATTGGACCGATCCACGCGGCAGCACCACATCATCATTGGGACCGACGATGGCAGAGTTTGCCTTCATGAACAGGATCGGGTGTGCGGGGAACTCCAGCCCCATCTCCTCGGCGTGGTCGGAGTAGTTCAGACCAATGCACATCAGCTTGCCGATATTGCCGACGCAAGGCAGCAGGCGCGGCGCTCCGGCGACCGGCGGCAGGGTTTCCGGATCCGTCTGGCGCAGCCTGTCCAGCCCCTCATCCGACAGCTGAGTGCCGGTGATATCCGGCACAACGCCCGACAGATCACGGATCTGACCATCGCCATCCAAGATCCCCGGACGCACCTCTCCCTCATGCTCAAACCGCAGCAGTTTCATGCTCTTACCCCATCCGTGTCATGTGTAGATTTGCGTCAGTTGGTAACATAGCCTGCCACAACCTGCAGCAATTTGAAGGCCGTCTGGGCGTCGTTTTCCACCACGGCCAGGAATTCCTCCTCGCCGATCCGCAGACAGGTCAGATCGGTGGAGGCGATCATGCTCAGGGCTCTGGGCTCCTTGCGGATCAACCCCAGTTCCCCCACCAGCTTGCCCGGCCCCACCGTCGCGATCAGAAGGTCGGACTCGTCTTTCTTGGGAAGGTACAGACCCGCCTCCCCTTCGATCAGCACGTAGGCACCGTCAGTGGGCTCATCGTCCTTCAGAAAGACAACTTCCCCCGGTTTGGCGTGATACCAGCGCGCGCCGAAGGCCAGAAGCCGCAGCTGCTTGCGGTTGAGGCCGGAAAAGAGGTCAATCAGTTCCAACGCCCGCAGCTTGCGCGACAGGTCGGCGCTGGCGGCGCTATCCGCCTCGGCCTCGACATGCGGCGTTTCGCTGACCAGCCGGCCCTGACGCAGTTCAAAGAACTGGTCAAAGACGTCCGTCGATTCAAATCCCTCATTCAGATAGATCAGCGTGGTTTCCGGCATCAGGGTGCGCAGGTTCTTGTGCACCGCCACCTGCGTTTCAAAGTCGTAGCTGTCCAGCGCCTTGTCCAGGATCAGAATATCGGGCTTCTTGATCGTCGCGCGGGAAAAGGCCAGCGGTTCCGAGAAGCTTTGCGACATCCCCTGCCCGCCCAGAGCGACCGGCAGGTCGTAGATCAGGGCGATCACCAGATCCCGAACTCCGTTTTCAACAAGGATATCGGCCACCAGTTTGCGCAGCTCATCGCCCTTGCTACCCGCCATGTCCGACACCTTGCCGAAGAGCGCGTTCTCCAGCACGGTCAGGCCCGGCGCAAAGGCATCAGGTGACAGCGGCGCAAACAGATCCCCCAGACAATCCAGCATTTCGGCAGAGTGGCTGATCCGCAGCGACAGGATCCGCTCTTTCATGTCTTCGCTGAACCCCGGACCGATCTGCTCGGCCGAAATCCGGAAGGGCACGATCAGAAGCTCTGCAAGCTCATCCCCCTCAAGCGCCGCAGCCCCACCCTCGCGGGTCTTTTCGATCAGCTCCAGCGCGGCCTCATAGGTTTTGACCTCCAGCCCCATCTTGCGGAACAGCGGATGATCGGTGCCATCCAGACCAAAGATCTGGCGCAGCATGTCGATGACGTCCCGCGCCAACGAGACCAGGTCTTCATCCAGCTTGAGATCGCGCAACCGTTCCAGAAACTTTGTCTGCTCGGACAGGCGTTCCTGTGAAATCGGCTGTCGGGGCGAGGCAAACAACAGGTTTTCGGCCACCGGGATCGCCGGGTTGAACTGATCCTCGGTCAGGAAGAACGCGTGATCGCGCAGGCCGCTGTCTTCGACGGTTTTGCGCACCAGCGGACGCAGCTCGATCAGCTTCGCCGCAAGCTCGGGGTGGTTGAGTGCGCTGAAGTGCTGTTCGGTGCCGCGCCGGAAGAGCGCCGTTTCCGATCCCATGCCCTCAACCAGCTTCAGCCACCAGCCCCGCAGTTCCACTTCGCTCTGCAGCCCGGCTACGGAGGGGTCCAGCCAGGGGGCGTCAAAGGGGTCCTTGCTGTTCCCGGCCTGCACCGCATCGCGGTAATCCTCCGGCTTGGTGCTTTCGCCCTGCGGCCGGGGGCGCATCGGCATCAGCACATTGTCCCCGAAACTGCCCTGAAACATCACTGGCCGCGACGTGGCATGACCAATGCGCGCGGCGATTGTGGCCTGATGCAAGCTGGAAATGTCGTGCCCCGCAACAGTCACATGGCCGATCGAGGGCAGCAGCTCCCGGGTCAGAAGCTCTGCCATCGCCCGCCTGTCCTCCTCGGACGGTGCCGCAATTCCGATGACCTTGCCCGCAGGCAGAACCGCGTTCAGATCCTCCAGCACCATATTCCCGTCAGCGTCCCGCACGTTCACGTTGTCCAAAACGATATCGCCCTGAAGTCGCGGAATGTCCTTGGGATCACCCTCCATCAACTCTTCGTCGATCATGCCGGCCGGGGCAAACCGTTCCAGGATCACCTCCCAGCGCAGCGACATGTCCTGTGTCTGGTTGTAGTAGGCCAGCAGCTCTTTCCAGGGGCTGGCGAGATCCTTGTAGGCGCCAAGCGCGGCAACCAGCGCACCCAGCGACACCGTGCCCTGAAGCACCAGAAACCCGCCAACCGAATAGAACAGGAAGGGCGTCAGCTGCGAAATGAAGTTGTTGAGGAACTTCATGAAAAACTTTTTCTGGTAGATCTCAAAGCGGATCGCATAGAGATTGCCCAGACGCCGGGTGATCAGCGCCATCCGGTAGCGCCAGCCGCCATTGGTGCGCAGCGTCGACGCCCCCGCGGCGCTTTCCCCGATCTCGGCCGCAAGGGCGCGGACCTGCTTGATCCGGGACTTGTTCAACAGGTTGATCTGCCGTTGCAGTTTCGGGATCAACCAGGCCTGCAACGGGATCAGGGCAACCGCCGCAAGACCGAACCAGAAGCTTTGAAGAAACAGAAAGGACAGGATGGTGATCATCTGCCCAGCCTGCAGCACCGGTTGGCTGATCGCATCGCCCATCAGGCCGCCCATCGGTTCGCTTTCGGCGGTGACCATGGACACCAGTTCACCCTGGCTGACCCGCTCAAAATAAGGCTGCGGGAACCGCAAAATGCGTCCGATCAGCTGATAGCGGAACCGCCGCAACATCCGTTCGGCCAGAACACCTTTCATGGTGTTGATGCGCATCTTCATCAGCCCGTGACCCAGCACGGACAGCAGGAAGCCCGCGCAGAGAATGGCCAGAAACGTCAGCTGGTCAAAGGTCTGGCCCATGAACTCAACGGTCGACGACTGCGCCCCGATCGCGTCGTTGATGATCCGCTTGGGCAATTCCAGGGTCAGATACAGAAGGGGAAAAAGACATGAGGTAACAACCAGCAAAACCAGCTGATCGCGCTTGGAGTATTTCCAAATAAAACTGAAGAGCGTGCGTTCTATGACAGGAATCCGGTTATTTCGGGTTTGCTAAAATGCGCGCGGCAGCCTTTACCGCGCCCCAGACCGTATCAAGCCGGGTATGGGACAGGCAATTCCTTTCCTATGTTTTCCAAGTCGCACCTGTACAATTGCAGAAGAAAAATATTCCTTTAAGCTGGTTTCGGATCCAACCACGATTGGGAGGTCGTTTAGTGTCAGTATCCGTCGGCGCCGTTTTGCTGCTGTTATGTGCTTTGCAGATCAAGCACATGTTTGCCGACTATTTCCTGCAGACACCAAAGATGCTGTCTGGCCGCGGCGAATATTTGCACATGGGACGGGCCCAGCACGCGGGCATACATGCTCTGGGCACCATTCTGGTGCTGCTGCCCTTCGGCGCGTCCATTGGTTTCATTCTGGTGATCGCACTTCTGGAATGGATCGTGCATTTCAATATCGACTTCTGCAAAGCCAAGTACAATGACGCCAAAAGCCTTGTGCCGACGCAGGCCGCCTTCTGGCGCGCGGCAGGCGCGGATCAGGCCGCACATCACCTGACCTACGTCCTGATGACCTGGGCCTGGGCCACCTACGGGGTCTGAGCCGTGCCGGGAGACGCCGCAAAAACCGGAACCGGTTCGGCGTAGCCTTTGAGCGCGATGGACGGCAGCGCCTCAAAGGCCAGTGACCCGCTGTCTACCGCCGCTGCAAACGTATCCTTGTCCACCAGCACCTGATCCGGATCCGCCTTCGAGCAGAGCCGCGCCGCCAGATTCACGGTGGAGCCAAGCACAGTGAAATCCATACGTTCCCGCGCGCCCATCGCCCCCAGGACAACCTCACCCGATGCCACACCGATCCCCACATGCAGGTCATGTTCGGGGTGTTCCTCAAGCAGCTGCACCATCGCCTGAATGATCTCCACGGCGCAGGAGGCCGCGCGCTGTTCCATCCCTTCGCCTTCGAAGACCGCAACCAGCGCATCGCCGATGAATTTGTCCACGTCGCCCTGATGCTGCTCCACGATATCCGTCTGGACATCGAAATAGCGGTTCAGAACATCGATCACCACTTCGGGGGGAACCCGCTCGGAGAACTCCGTATATCCACGAATGTCGGTAAAGATCACCGACAGCCGGCGCCGTTCGCCCCCACGCTCCATCCCTTCGGAATCGGCGCTCTGGATCGCGGACACGGTACCGCGGGACACGAATTTCATCAGCTCCAGCCGCTCGCTCAGATGGGCGATCATCTGATTGAAACGCTGGGCCAGATCCCCAATTTCATCGCGGGCCGAAACCCCTTCGACCCGGATCGAGAAATCGCCCTCGCCCACCTTCTGTGCCACCTCTCCGATCTTCAGGATCGGTCGGGTCAGCTGCCGGGCAAACAGCAGCGCCCCAAGCGACGCCAGCCCAAACCCGACAAGCCCCACCAACAGGATCTGCCGAGTGATCGCATTGACCACCGCATAGGCGCTTTCCTCGCTCAGCTCAGTCACCACCGCCCAGGAAAACCAGTCCGGGAATGCATAGGCGCCCAGCATCGCGGTGCCATCCGGGCGCACATAAGGCTCCAGCGCATCCGCCCGCGCGCCCGCAACAATCAGCGGCAGGGCGGAGGCCACGATCTGACGCTCGATCAGCAACGACTGTGTTTCCCCCAGAACGGTGCGCCCGGCCTGATCAATGACGCTGATCTCCCCCCGCTGGGCAAAAGGATGCCGCCGCACCAGATCGCCAAGGATGGTCAGGTCGATCTTCGCGGCCATGGTGACCTGCCGCCCGGCGATCTTTGAGCTGAGTGGCAGGGCAAGCGTTGCAATCCAGCTGCCGCTCTCGGGCATACGCTCGATCAAGGGACGACCGAATTGCCCGGTCGCCGCGATGTTCCGGATCACATTGGGATGTGTCGACAGCACCGCCACCGGGTCCAGCCCCGCCGAGCGCAGGCTTTGGGCATAGGTTTCATTGGTGACAAGGATCGGCAGGTCTGAGCCTTCGATGGACAGCTGCAACGCCACCACCTCTGGCAGCTCTTCCAATCCCAGGGTCAGCAAGGACACCTTCTGCGGCACGCCAAGGTCATTGCTGTCGACCCCGTTGCGAATAACCATGAGCGGGGTCAGCCAGCGGCCCTGGAACGTATTGTCGAAATCGGCACGCAGTTGTGCTGCGACCAGCGTCAGATCCTCATTCGCCGCGCTTTTCAGCTCATCCCGGGTCAATTGCGTCAGGTTCTGCGCCACCATCAGCAACGGCGCCACCGCGAGCAACGCGGAGAACACGAAGAATTTGAGGCGCAAAGGGATTCTCATCTCACGATCTTATCCGTGATACGCCGTAAGTCATGCGTTTTGACCGGTCATGGCCTGGAATTGGCCGTCACGGTCACGCTATCGCTGGTCTGACCACATTGCAGCCCCGTTGCATCCTGCGCATGGGCCGTCACCTGATAGGTGCCCGGCTCCACAAATCGATGCCGCGCCACCTGTCCGCTGGCGGTTGCCCCGTCGCCGAACTCCCACCGGATGCGAACCCCATGCCCATCCGGATCCGTCACGGTTCCGGGGGAGAAGCGCAGCACGTCATGGGCGCCCCCCACGAAGGTTTCGATATCCGCGCCCAGCTCCAGCTGCGGCGGCGCATTGACAAGGATCCGCGCCGTATCCTGCCCCACGTCGCATCCATCCGCGCCGCTGTTGTCCCGGACCGAAAGCGTCACAGACAGATCGGCGGAGGTGTCGAAAACACGGTCAACGGTTTTGCCAGACAGCGTCACGCCATCGCTGAAGCTCCAGAGCCATTCCTGTATATCCCCATCGGGATCCAGGGCGCTGCCCGCGTCAAACACAACCCGGTCTCCCGGACAGACCAGCCGGTCCGGCCCGGCCAGCGCCACCGGTGCGGCATTCACCCGCTGATAGACCTCATAGGTGCGGATACTGCCCGGCAGGTCCGCCCCGTCATCGATGCGGGCCGACACCGGGTAGACGCCGGGCTTGGCAAAGCTGTGCGTCACATCAGCCCCTGCGCTGCCTGAACTTCCGCCAAAGCTCCAGGCGACGTCCGCACCATCTGGCGCACGGATGTTCCAGGCAACCGGGACCGCCGGACAGACCGGAGCCTTGGCCAGCAGCTCCGGATCGGGGGCGGGCAGAACGTTGATGCGTGCCGTCCGCTGCACCGCGCTGTTGGCAACATCCGCATCATCGAACACGGTCAACGTCACGGTATAGTCGCCAGCACTGGCATAGCTGTGGTCAACCTCCACCCCGCGCGCAGTGCTGCCATCCCCGAAGTTCCACACGAACCCGGCCAACGCGCCATCCGGATCGCTGGAACCAGCCGCTGAGAACCGCAGTTCCTGCCCGATGGAGGCCTGATCCGGCGCGATCAGCTGCGCCATCGGGGCGGCATTGACGGTGATCTTGCGCTGGGTTTCCAGCTGATTGCACTGCGCCTGGGCCGACCCTTCGGCCACTGGCAGGGTCACGCGCGCCTTGACCAGATACTCCCCGGGTTGGGTGAACACGTGTTCGGCAGACGTGCCCGCGCCGGTCGCACCATCACCGAAGTCCCACGCCACGCTGGCGCGTTCCAGGTCATAGCCCTCCTGCATCAATGTCGCGTTGAACGTATGTGCAATGCCCTGAGCCGCGACCGATCCGGCCTCGATCACCAGTTCCGGTGCCTCAACCACGGTGTATTCCGCAACATCCGTATCCAGCGGGCTGCAGGATCCCAGCGCTTCGCCTGTGATGGTCAGCGTCACGGTATAGGTTCCGGGCCGGGTAAAGACGTGAAGGGGGCGTTCACCATTCGCCACCTTGCTGTCCCCGAAGTCCCAGGAGAACGCGTTGACTGCGCCGTCTGCATCGGTGGACCCCGAACCGTCAAAGCGGATCGGCTGGTTGGAACAAACCGTCCTGTCGGGCCCGGCATCGGCAATCGGGCCCTCGCGCACCAGCGCTGCGATGCGGTCGGTCGCGGTGCCCCATTCGGTGCCGGTTTCATTGCGCACGCGCAGGGTCACGGGATAGGTCCCCGGCCGTTCATAGGTCTTGGTCGGATTGATGATGTTCGACGTGCTTCCATCCCCGAAATCCCAATCGTAGAGCAACAGCCCCCCGTCCGGGTCCAGGCTCGCCGAGGCATCAAAGAGCAGTTGCTGACCCGAACAGACCTCGCGGTTGCCACCCGCATTCGCCACGGGGCGGGACCGGACCGTGACGCGGGTGGCGTCCGATGCGCGGGAGTTGGACAGCGCGTTGCCATCATCCACCCACAGCGTGACAGGATAGATGCCGGGCGTTGCATAGGCGTGTTTGGCGACCGGGCCAAAGATCGGGTCGGATCCGTCGCCCGGATCCCAGCGGTAGATCAGGCTGTCGCCATCCGGGTCCGACGATCCCGACCCATCGAAGGTCACGATCAAAGAATCCGACACCACATCCATCCCGGCTTCGGCCACCGGCGGGGCGTTGACGCGGATCGTGACATCATCAGAGGCGGCCGCGTTCAGCACCCCGCTGTCATCGCTGACCACCAACTGCGCAGACCAGGTTCCCGGCGTGTCATAGGCGCGTTCCACAACCCGCGCTTCCAGCGGCATGCCAAGGTCATCGAACTCCCACCGGAAACCGGACAATTGCCCATCCGGATCAAAGCTCTGGCCCGCGTCGAAGGTCAGCACATCCCCCGGCGCAACCAGCCGGTCAGGACCGGCAACGGCCACTGGCTGGGCATTTACGATGATCAGGGTTTCGGTTTCGTCCTGCGCCGGCTCCACCGGAAAATCATCCGTCACGGTCAGGCCGATCCGATGCAGCCCCGGCTGGTCCAGACTGTATGCAGTGCGCGCGCCGCGCGCGGTCTGACCGTCGGGAAAGACCCAGAGGTAATCCGCGATCCCGCCATCGGGATCCAGCGAGCCTGAGGCAGAAAGCTGAAACTCCTCCCCCGGGGCGACCACTTGGGACGGGCCCGCGTCGGCAATCGGCGCGGCGTTCACCATGACGATCATCTTGTCACGGGCAGTGTTCAGGGGCGCGCCGCTGTCATCCCTGACCCGCAGCGACACCTCATAGCGTCCCGGACTGCGATAGATGTGTTCGGGTTGCGGTCCCTGACCCGCGCTGCCATCGCCAAAATCCCAGAGCCATTCGGTGACCGTTCCATCCGCATCCTGCGACCCGGTACCATCAAAGCGGACGACACTGGAGGACACGAAACGATCCGCGCCTGCGTTGGCCACCGGGGCCGCATCGACCCGCACCACCTGTGTCAGGCTTTGCAGCGCGGAAGCCGTGCCGCTGTCGTCGGTCACTTTCAGCGTGACCGAGTAGTTTCCGGGCTCAGTCCAAGCGTAGCTGACCACCGGCCCCTCGCCCATCGCGCCATCGCCGAAATCCCACATGTAGGACAGGATCTGGCCATCCGCGTCGGTGGATGCGCTGGCGTCCAGAGTCGTGGCCTCCGAGACGGATAATGGGCGCTCTGGAGTGCCGAAGCGGGGCTCCGGTGGGGCGTTCACCTCAATCCGCAAACGATCCATGGCCGTGTCGTTCACCACGCCACTGTCATCGACCACGGTCAGCACGACCGGGTAGATCCCCGATTGCTCATAGCGGTGGGTCACGGTCGGACCTTGCAGCTTGGTGCCGTCGCCCATGTCCCACAGCCAGCTGCCAATGCTGCCGTCAACATCATAGCTGGCCGCGCCGGACACGGTGATGGCCTGACCGATGATGGCCGATTGATCGGCGCCCGCTTCGGCCACCGGCGGGAAATTGACCGTAACCAGACGTGTGGCCACGCCAAAGTCACAGGGATGGCCGCTGTCATCCTCAACCCGCAGGACGGCGCGGTATTCTCCGGGTTTGCCATAGGCGTGGCTGGCCTGTGATCCCGCAGCCGTTGCGCCATCGCCGAAGCTCCATAGATAGCGCGCAATCGGTGCGTCAGACGCCACTGACCCGGAGCCATCAAACGGCAACGCCTGTCCCGGAGCCACGGTGATCGGTGCGCCGGGCGCTGCAATGGGCGCATTGCGGACACGAACGCCGATTTCCGTTTCGTCCCCACGGCCGGGTCGGCTGCCTTCTTCCTGCACCCGCAGCCTGACGGTATACCGCCCCGGCATATTGTACCGATGGGCAATCACGCTGCCGGTTCCGGTGGCCCCATCGCCGAAATCCCAGACCGATTGCAGCGGTGTCAGCCCGGTAGAGCCGGTGCCATCAAAGGCCACCGACCGGCAATCCGCCAGCGGCCGACCGCTGGCCTTGGCCGTTGGGCGTTCCGGCTGGGGCGCCCGAAAGGGCGGGACGCGCAGTGGGACGGGACGGCCCTGATCATCATAAACGGCCAGCGTCACATCATTGGGGGTCTCAAAGCCCCCCAACAGCGACAAGGCCAAAGACCCTTCCGGCGCAACGGTGTCTGCCGAGCGCCAGTGATCCTGCCCTGAGATGGGCAGCTCAATGTCGGCATAATCGGTGACCAAAGCCAGACGCCCCTTGGCCCCATCAAAGCTCTGGACGGTCAGCGGCCCCGGCGCGGGATCCGCAAACCAGAGCTGCGTGGCGGTGCGCCCGGCCTCCCATCGGACCGTCGGCTGGTAGGAGAACATCTGCAACCCGTCGGGGGCGCGATCCCGGTCCCGGGCCAGGCTGATACCCACGGAAAACCCGTTGCCATCATCCCCCCCGGTGCCCAGCGCATCCAGCCGGAACCAGGCCCGACCATCGATGATCTCACCCTGCCGCGCGCGAACCGCGGCGATGGTCACCCACCGGCCATCGGTGCTGCGATCGTTGGTATAGATTTTTTCACGCAGCATCCGCCCCAGACCCGCAGGCGGTTCTGCGCCGGTCTTGCGTGGCACCCGCGCATTGTCTGCCACCGGTGTCGGACGGTCCGCTTCGGAAAACGCGCCGCGCCCGCCGAACACCCGATAGGTGGTTTCGGAGTTGCCGGTGCCGCCATAGGTGAAATCATCCGCGCCGCTGACCTCGGGATCGAAAATCCGGACATAGACCCGTTGGCGCTGATCGGCCGGGATCGAGAAGAAGATCCGCTCGCGATGATCGACATCGCCCTCTCTGGACGGGGCCTGCTGGCCATAGACGACCAAACGCCCCTGCTCCAGCACCGGCCCCGCCGCGCGGGAGGGTGCATTTGCAAGCAACAGTCCAAAAGCCGCCAGTCCCAACGCCAGGGCGCGGGGCAAAAAGTTTGAGCGTGCTGTCTTCATCCGTCCTGTTCGTCCCTGTTCAGGGGGCCGCCCATCAGACCCCGGTTGGTCCCGTCCCTTCAGCGTCAATAGAATGCGATGTTCCCGGCATAATCCTCGACCGAGATCTCGATCAGCTCCAGCTCTCCGGGCTGCGCGGCCAGACTGGCCAGACACACGCCCGAGCTGTTGTCACAGCGCAGGAAGCCTGCCTGCTCCTGCCCTCCGACTTCGATGACATAAGAGGCCACCTGCCGCAGGCCGCTTTCGTCCCGTGCCTCGACCCGCACATCGATACGGTCGCCGCCCCCGCCCGGCCGGCTGACGTCGGCCAGCAGGATCTCTGGCGGATCCAGATCCAGCACCGTCTGCAGCGTCAGAATCCGGATGTTGCCGACCGCGTCTTCTGCGACCAGCTCAATCGGGTTCGGCCCCGGCAGAAGCTCCAGATCCAAAGTGAAGCGCCCCTCGGTCAGCGCCACATCACCCCCGTTCAGCCGCAGTCGCGTTGCGTCCGTCACGCGGCCCTCCAGCAACAGCAGCTCATCCCCCGTCGCACGCGGCGGAGGCACATCCAGCGTCAGCTCGGGTGGGGTCTGATCGCGGATGACCGCAAAGGAGACCTGCCCCTCAACCGCGCCCTGTGGGGACAGGATCTCCATCCTGTAGTCCGCGCGCTCTTCCCGTGCTGGCACAGAGAAGCCGAACGCCCCGTTGGCGCCGGTCCGGGCCCGCAGAATTGCGTCCCCATCGGCCGTACGGACCACAAGATCCGTATCAGCACCCGCGTCGCTGGTCCCGGACAGGGAAATCGTTTCCGACCGGGTGACATAGGCGTCCCCGACGCGGGGCAGCGCATCGGAAAGCGTGATCTGCACGCTGGACGCGGGGCGATAAACCACTTCTACGCGGCGGGACGTGATGTTCCCGGCGCGATCCGTGGACACAAGCTCCAGCGCATTCTGCCCCGGTACAAGGGACACCTGCGCCAGCAGCGAACCATCCGCTGCGGGCTGCACCCGCTGCCCGTTCAGCTTCAGCGTGACATCCGGTTCCGTTGCCGCCAACAGCTCCACCTGCGGGGCGCTGACCAGACTGCCAGTAGCCGGCGACAGGATCGCCAGATAAGGCGGGCTGTTGTCGGTGCGCATTTCAAATTCGCGCCGCGGGCTCCACTCGCCGGGTAGGCCAAGCTGATCCAGCGCCGCAACCCGCCAGTGATACCGCCCCGGCGGCAAGCCTGTGGCAACAAATCCGGTGTCGGGAATGCCCCATTCGGACACCTGCATCTGATTGAACCCAATGTCCCGCGCCACCTCCAGCCAATAGGCCTTGGCCCCGTCGAACGCGTCCCAGTCCAATTCCGCCGCCCCGTTGAACAACAACGCATCATCCGCGGGCGCGACCAAGGCGACACTTGTCAGAACCGCGGTACGCTCAGCCCGCTGGCCCGCCAGCACCACCCCCTGATTTTCGCCGACCATGATTTTCCCCGCCCCGGTCTGGATCTCCAGATCCGGGGTGTCATAGTTCACGAAGCGAGCCCCGTTCTGATCGTTCTTGATCCAGAAGTCCGACGATTCCGTCATGGTTTTGACGCCGGGCACGTCGATTTCGAAACTCGTATTGTCCGACAGCTGGTTGAGCAGCGCATAGAAATCCCCGTTGGCCAGCGACACTTTGGTCACTTCGCCACCGGTTAGCGGGTCCGACCGCATCCGCTGGATCGTCGCATTGGAATTCGCGTTGAGCCGCAGCCGCGACAGGTCCCTGAAGGTGATCTGCGTGGTCGAGTTGGACAGCGTGCGCATCCGCTCAAACTCGACAAGGATATCATGCAGGCTGCGGTCCGACCACGAAGGTTCTGCGGGGGCACGCCCCTCGACATCGCCCTGAACATCAGACACGACCGCTTCCGCCGCGCGGTCCCGCTGGGCCTTGGAAATCTCAAGCGCTTCCGTGGCAAACCCTGTCGCGATGCTGGAGAAAGACACCACTTCGGACCATTCGCCGACCTCACGCTGCAGGACAGCCGTTTCACGATTTTCGATGGCTTGTCCGATTTCGACCGGAGCAAAGATCCTTGCCCCTTCGGAATTGGCTTTCTGGATCACCTCAAGCGAGGCCTTCAGGGCAACATCAGCTGCCCGAACCTGTTGCACAGGCAATCGCAGAATGGCGCCGGGCACAAGATCGGCGGGAGAGGCAATTCCGTTGAGCCTCAGCACGACGGGCCACAGATCGGAATCCCCCAAGTGCTCGCCCACAACCCCGCGCAGCGTATCAGTGGCGCGGAACTCCACGGCAAGCAGAGGCGCGTTCAGGCTGTCCCCACGCGCAGCACCCGCCGAAAATGCCAGGATCAGGCTTAACGACAGGCTCAAGAAACGTTCAACAATACCCCCAGTGCCAACCACGACACATGTCCCCCGGGTTGGTTCGCTAAAATACTGCTCGAAATTACATCTATTCTTCGCGCTCCCTGACCATGGGGCAAGAAAAATCGCACTTTTTCAGGCTTTCGCTATCGGGATGACGCCGAATAACCTGCCAAAATCAGTGATTGTTGCACGGGCAGAAACAGTAAGCCCCTATTCGGGGCGCACGGGTTGATTGTGCTTGATGCTGCGCAACACCACATTGGTCTGTGCGCTGGCAACGGCGGGCAAACGGAACAGAAACTCCTCCAGAAACCGGTTGTAGCTTTCCAGATCCCGGGTCAGGACGCGCAGGTGATAGTCGGCCTGACCGGTGGTGGCATAGCAGTCCTGAATGCGGTCATTGCGTTCCACGGCCTCAATGAACTCCACGATTTTTTCCGGGTCGTGCCGGGTCAGATGCACATGCACGATGGCCTGAAATCCCAGCCCCAATTTCGCCGGTGAAATGATGGCACCATAGCGCGTGATGATCCCCGCCTCTTCAAAGGCACGCACCCGCCGCCACAGGGCCGAAGCGGACATGCCCACCCGTTCCGCCAGTTCCGCATTCGACAGCCGCGCATCCTGTTGCAGCAGGGTCAGGATTCGCAGATCGCGGTCATCCAGGATCATTTCTGGACAATCCGTTCATTAAATAGGCCATTTCTGGTTATTTCACCCACCATTTCGCAAAAGCTAGGAAAATCAGGAGAAAATTTTCACGCCAGATGGGTGAAACTGTCAAGACCCCGCGAACAGCACGTCAGCAAGGATACCTCAGCCATGACCCGGCTCACCCATGATTTCACCAGCTACCAGTTGGACGACCGCTATGCCCGCACCACGGGCCGGGTGTTCCTGACCGGCACCCAGGCGCTGACCCGGATCATGCTGGACCAGGCGCGCCGTGACCGCGCCGCCGGGTTGAACACGGGCGGCTTTGTCTCGGGCTATCGCGGTTCCCCGCTGGGGGGTGTGGATCTTGAGATGTGGCGCTCACGCGATCGGCTGAAAGCCAACAACATCACCTTCATGCCCGCCGTGAACGAGGATCTGGGCGCCACCGCCGTTCTGGGTGCCCAGCAGGCCGTTCTGGACCCCCATTGCGAGGTCGAAGGCCTGTTTTCCATGTGGTACGGCAAGGGCCCAGGCGTGGATCGGTCCGGGGACGCGCTCAAGCATGGCAACGCCTATGGGTCCTCCCCCAAAGGCGGTGTGCTGGTGGTGGCGGGGGATGACCACGGGTGCGTCAGCTCTTCGATGCCGCATCAGTCCGACGTGGCCTTCATGTCCTGGTTCATGCCAGTGCTGAACCCCGCCACCATCGATGAATTCCTGACCTATGGCGAATATGGCTTTGCCCTGTCGCGCTATTCGGGTACCTGGGTCGGGTTCAAAGCGGTGTCCGAAACCGTGGAAAGTGGCCGTTCGGTCGAACTGCGCCCGGACCGTGCCTTTGCCCTGCCCGAACTGCCCGATTATCCCGGCGGGCTGCATGTGCGCCTGGCCGACCTGCCCAGCCCCGAAATCGAAACCCGCATCCAGGCCAAGATCAAGGCGGTGCGGGCATTCGCCGAGGCCAACCCGATTGACGAGCGGGTCTATGACATCGAGGACGCCAAATTCGGCTTTGTCACCACCGGCAAAGGCCATCTGGACCTAATGGAGGCGCTGCGTCTGCTGGGCCTGGATGAGGCCGCCTGCCGGCGCCTGGGCATCGACATCTACAAGGTCGGCATGGTCTGGCCGCTGGCGCGCCGCAACGCGCTGCGGTTTGTGCATGGCAAGAAAGAGGTGATGGTTGTCGAGGAAAAACGCGGCATCATCGAAAGCCAGTTCAAGGAGTATTTCTACGACTGGCCCGGCAACAAACCAGAAAAGATGGTCGGCAAATACGACAGCCACGGCGAGCCGCTGATCCCCTGGACCGGAGAGCTCAACCCGCTGATGCTGGCGCCGATCATCGCCAGGCGGCTCGACATTTTCTTCGCAGAAGAAAATCTGCCCGCCCGCGCCGCAGCGCTGGTGCAAACTCCGCCGCCGGTGCTGAACATTCCCGGCGCCACCCGCACGCCCTATTTCTGTTCGGGCTGCCCGCACAACACCTCGACCAAGGTGCCCGAGGGCAGCAGCGCCAAATCCGGCATCGGCTGTCACGTCATGGCCAGCTGGATGGACCGCGAAACCGCCGGATACGCCCAGATGGGCGGTGAAGGCGTGCCCTGGACCGTGGCCTCGCAGTTCAACGGCGGCAAACATGTGTTCCAGAACCTCGGCGAAGGCACCTGGTATCACTCCGGCTCGCTCGCCATTCGCCAGGCAGTCGCGGCGAACACCAACATCACCTACAAGATCCTCTACAATGACGCGGTCGCCATGACCGGCGGCCAACCCGTGGACGGACCGGTCAGCGTGTCCGGCATCGCCCAGACCTGCCGCGCCGAAGGGGTCAGCCGCATCGCGCTGGTTTCGGACGACATAACCAAATTCACCCGCGCCGACTTCCCCGCCGGAACCACGTTCCACGACCGCGCCGAGCTGGATACGGTCCAGCGCGAACTGCGCGAGGTCAAAGGCGTCAGCGTGTTGATCTACGAACAGACCTGCGCCACCGAAAAGCGTCGCCGCCGCAAGCGCGGCAAGATGGAAGATCCCAAACGCTTCGCCTTTATCAACGATCTGGTCTGCGAGGGCTGCGGCGATTGTTCCGTGGAATCCAACTGTCTCAGCGTCGAGCCGGTGGAAACGCCCTTCGGACGCAAACGCAAGATCAACCTCAGCTCCTGTAACAAGGATTTCTCCTGCCTCAACGGCTTCTGCCCCTCCTTTGTCACGGTCGAAGGCGCCACACGGCGCAAACGCCAGCCCGCCGGGCTGGACATCGACGCGCTGACGCGGGATCTGCCCACCCCGACGCTGCCACCACTCACGGAGCCTTTTGACCTGCTGGTCACCGGGGTGGGCGGAACCGGTGTGGTCACCGTGGGGCAGCTGATCACCATGGCCGCACATCTGGAGGGCAAAGGCGCCTCGGTGCTCGATTTTACCGGTTTTGCACAGAAATTCGGCACGGTCCTGTCCTACATCCGGCTCGCCGCTGGCCCCGATCAGGTGCATCAGGTGCGCATCGACACCGGCGCGGCGGATGCGGTGATCGGCTGTGATGTGGTGGTTAGCTCGGCGGCCAAGGCCTCGGTGCACTACCGCGACGGCACCCGCATGGTGCTGAACACCGCCGAAATGCCGACCGGAGACCTGGTGCTGCACCGCGATGCGCAGTTGAAAGTGGCTGAGCGTCACGCTGCCATTGCTGGCGTTGTGGGGGCCGAGAACCTCACCGGGTTTGACGCCAATAAGGTCGCCGAAACCCTGCTGGGCGATGCGGTGCTGGCCAATGTGATGATGCTGGGCTTTGCCTGGCAACAGGGGCTGGTCCCCGTCAGCCGCATGGCGCTGGAGCAGGCCATCGTGCTGAACGGCGTCGCCATCGACAAGAACAAGCTCGCCTTCGCCATCGGCAGGACGCTCGCCGCCGACCCCGCGCGCTTGTCCGGACATCTGACCGATACGCCTGAGGCCCCGGAGACCCTGGACCAGATGATCGCCCGGCGAGCCGACTTCCTGACTGACTATCAGGACGCCGCCTACGCCCGGCGCTACACGGATCGCCTCGCCACCCTGCCCGAGACCTTACGCGAAACGGCCGCCAAATCACTCTTCAAGCTGATGGCCTACAAGGACGAATTCGAAGTCGCCCGGCTGCTTAGCGCGCCCGCCTTTGCCGACCGCCTGGCACAGGAGTTCGAGGGGGACTACAAGGTGAACTACCACCTCGCCCCGCCGCTTTTCTCACGCAGGAAAGACGCCCGCGGCCGCCCGCTGAAACGCGCATTTGGGGACTGGATGACGCCGGTGATGTCCCTGCTGACGCGCGGCAAATCCCTGCGCCACAGTGTACTGAACCCGTTTGGCTACCATTCCGAGGCGCGGATGCACCGTGAAACGCTGGCTTGGTACGAAGACCTGTTGACCCGCGCCACAAATGCGGACGCCACCGAGGTCTGGCAGGAGATCCTGGCCCTGCCGATGGAGATCCGCGGCTACGGCCCGGTACGCGAAGACGCCATCGTAAAGGCCCGCAGGGCTGCTGAGGCGCTCCTGAAAACTGTGTAATGTGTAACCGCCCTGAGCCCACGCCCGGTTATGCGAGGCTCTGCCTCGCGCTCCGGAGTATTTTGACGAGAAGAAGAGCTGACGCGGGCTCATCCTCTTGCCCTAAATATCCCGGGGGTGAGGCCCCTTGAGGCCGAGGGGGCAGAGCCCGCGTTTCAGGTCCAGAACCGCTGTGCGAAATCACGGAACTCTTCGGCCTCGCCAGGCAAAGGCTCACGTCCGGTGAACACCTTCAGATACTCCGGCACCATGGCGTTGCGGGTCTGCAACGGCTCTTTCAGCTGCGCCATGTCATAGCCAAGCTGCATATAATACAGCACCCTTGCACGCGTCAGCGCCTCGAAAGACGGGTAGTCATAGCGTTCAAACATCCGGGTCAGCGCATCCACGCGGCGCTGGTCGGAGCGGTCCAACACCGATTGCACCGGACCCGACCGCCGTCCCCATTCGCGCACGGCGAAATCGAGCGCGGTGTTGAACAGTTCAGGGTCCACCGTGCAATGGAACACGTTGCAGACCGCCGCCGTGATCGACGGCGCGTCCGCCTCGGCCATCTTGACGATGCCGGCGGTGTTCAGCTCTTCCCACTGCTTCAACAGCGCATCCAGCAGGTCCTGACGGGATTTGAAGTACCAGTAGAAGGAAGACCGGGACACGGCCATCCGTTCCGCCAGGGACAGCACCTTCACCTGCTCCACCCCGTCCGAGATCAGCACATCCATGGCAACGTTCAGCCAGTCATCCCGCGTGACCTTGATATTCCCGATCAGGGGTTCGGCTTCGGGGTCATCGCGATGCAGGACGGGCTTGGTCGTTGCCATGAAGGGCGGCTCCTCAGCTTTCAGGCGGGGCGCCTCCTTCCTCGGTGCGGCGCATGATGAAGTCGCGCAGAGCGGCGACCCGGTCCTCATCCTGCGGCGGAGGGGTGAAATTGTCCACAATGTTCTGCCAGACCCCCGTTGCCCGGTGGTTTGCATCCACGCTGCCACGTTCGGTCCAGGTGCCAAAGTTCGACCAATCCGCCACCACCGGCTCGTAGAACTGGGTCTGGTAGCGCTCCATCGTGTGGCTGGCCCCAAAGAAGTGACCCGAAGGCTGGACTTCGCGCAGCGCGTCCAACGCGATGTCTGCATCCGTGGCCGGGGTCCCGGCGCAGAGCTCGGCCACCATCTGAAGCACCTCCAGATCGGTGATGATCTTCTCAAACGATACCGTCAGCCCCCCTTCCAGCCATCCGGCCGAGTGGATCACCACGGTCGCCCCCGCCATCAGACAGCCCCAGAGGCCAAACTGGCTTTCGTTTGCGGCCTGGGCGTCGTTGGTGTTGGCCGCGCTGCCCCCGGCGCAGCGCCAGGGCAGACCGACGCGGCGGGCAAGCTGCCCGGCCACCAGCGAGGCGGTGAAATGTTCCGGAGTGCCAAAGGCAGGCGCGCCCGATTTCATGTCCACATTGCTGGTGAATGTGCCATAGCAGACCGGCGCGCCGGGCTTGGTCAGCTGGGTCAGCGTGATCGCCGCCAGCGCCTCGGCGTGGCTGAGCGTCATGGCCCCCGCCACGGTGATCGGCGCCATCGCCCCCATCAGCGTGAACGGGGTCACGATCGACATCTGCCCAGCGCGGGCAAAGTCGATCAGCCCCTGCGCCATGGGCATATCCAGCACGCGGGGCGAGTTGGTGTTGATGATCGTGTAGCAATGGCTCTGGCCGTGGAACTCCTCATCCGACAGCCCGCGGAAATCGCGGATCATTTCGAACCCGTCCATCACCTGCGGCGTGCCGCGGGAATAGATGAAGGGCACCTTGTCGCTGAGCAGAAGTTCGGTTTCCGTCATCGCGTAGTGGCGCAGATGCATGGGGATGTCCTGCGCCTCGACCAGCGGCGGCACCATCTGCAGCACGTCAAAGCTCTGCGTGATCTTCACCATCTCCTGAAAGTCGCGCAGAGAGCCGGGACGCCGCCCGCGCACCAGATCGGTGGCGTGTGGCGCGCCGGCGCCGGGCTGGAAGACAAGCGAGCCAAGCTCCAGCGTCAGATCGCGATGCCGCGCTCCGGCGCGCAGGTTGATGCGCTTCGGCGCGGTGGCGAGCGCAGCCTCCACCATCTCGCGACCGATGAACACCATCTCAGTGGCGTCATCCACCGTGGCCCCGCCAGCCAGAAACAGCTTGCGGGCCTCGGGCAGCAGCACCTTGATGCCCAACTCCTCCAGCACCGTCAGCGAGGCCTCATGCAGCGCCTCGATCCGGTCCTCGGTGAACGCGTTCATCGGTGGGAACGGGTTCTTCAGATTGCGGTAGTCGACATTGCGCTGCGGCGCTGCTGCCGCCTCGCGTGCGCGATCGCGTCCTCGTCTGCGGCTCATCCTCGCATCGCCTTTCCTTCCGGGTCATGGGGAGAGGCGGCGATCACCCGCGCGGGGCGTTCGACGCCAACGATATGCACCGACAGCTCGGTGCCTTCGGCCGATTTGTCCCGGTCGACCAGCGCCATCGCCAGGGATTTGCCGGTGTGATGCCCATAGGCACCCGAGGTGACAAAGCCCACACGCGCGCCGCCCGACCAGATCGGCTCGTACCCGCTGGCGTCAGCGCCGTCGGCGTCCACCTCCAACGTGACCTGGATCTGCGCCGGGCCATTGCCGTCGCGCTCGGCCTGCGCTGCTGCCTTGCCGACGAACTCCTTGTCCCAGTCGATCCAGCGGTCCATGCCGGTCATGCCCGGCGTGTAGCCTTGGGTGAATTCCGCAGACCAGATGCCAAAGCTCTTTTCGATGCGGGTCGACAGCATCGCGTTGAACCCGACCTCGCGAATGCCCTGATCGGCCCCGGCCTCCAGCAGTATCCTGCGGAGCGCGATGTGATCGCCATAGCGGCAGTTGATCTCGTACCCTTTTTCACCGGTCACCGACATGCGGGCCACATGGGCGCGCACCAGGCCGATGTCGAACTGCCCACAGCCCATGAATTTCAGCGCGCCGATGTCCTGCTCGGCCAGCTTCTCCACCACGTCGAGCGACTTCGGCCCGATCACGGCAAAGCCACAGACCTCTTCCCCCAGATCGCGCAGGATGACGCCGTCCTCCATATGGTCGTCGAACCAGCGCATATGCCAGGCGCGCAGGTAGTAGCTGCCCATGATCCAATAGCGCCCGTCGCCCCAGTTGAGCACGGTCAGGTCGCCCTTCAGCTTGCCCGTTTCGCTCAGCATCGGGGCAAGTTTCGCGCGTCCCGGCCCCGGCAGTTTGCTGGCCATGATCCGGTCGAGCCAGGCGGTGGCGTTCGGCCCCGACACCTCGAACCGCGAGAACCCGGTGATATCCAGCAGCGCCGCGCCCTCACGGATTGCTTTGCATTCCTCGGCCACGATCTCATGCGCGTTCGAGCGTTTCAGGGTCGGTGTCTCTTCGAACCCCTGCGGCGCAAAATAAAGCGGCACTTCCAGATCCCAGCTGCAGCCCCATTTGCAGCCCGCAGCGCTCATCGCGTCATGGGCGGGAGCCATTTTCAGCGGGCGGCCTGCAGGCAGCTGTTCGTTGGGGTAGGTCATAACGAAACGGCGCGAATAGAATTGTCCGGTGGTTTCGCGGATGTATCGCTTGTTTTCCGCGAAGGTGCCGAACCGCGCCACGTCCATGCCATAGACATCGGCCTCCGGCTCGCCATGGATCATCCATTCGGCCAGCGATTTGCCCACGCCGCCGCCTTGCAGGAACCCTGCCATGACCGCACAGGCGCTCCAATACCCGCGCTTGCCCGGAACCGGCCCGACCAGCGGGTTGCCGTCCGGCGCAAAGGTAAAGGCGCCGTTGACCCAGGTCTTGATGCCCACGTCATTGAGGCAGGGATAGCGCTGGAAGCCCAGCATCAGCTCATTTTCGATTCGCCCCAGATCCTCCTGCTGCAGCTCGAACCCGTATTCCCAGGGGGCGCCATCCTCCATCCAGTGGTCATGGTCGATCTCGTAGATCCCGACCAGCATTCCCTTCTGGTCCTGCCGCATATAGGTGAAGCCTTCGAGGTCCACGGTCATCGGCAGCTCGCGGTCCAGCGCCGCCACCTCGGGGATGGTGTCGGTGATCAGGTAGTGGTGGTTCAGCGGCGATAGCGGCAGTTCGATCCCCGCCATCCGCCCGACCTGCTTGGCCCAGAGGCCCCCGGCGTTGACCACATGTTCACAGGTGATCGTGCCCTGTTCGGTCACCACTTGCCAGCCGTCTGCGGTCTGGTTCAGCTCGATCACCCGGTTGTTTTCCACCACGGTCGCGCCGTATTTCTTGGCCGCGCCGGCGTAGGCGTGCACGGTGCCGGTGGTGTCGATGTATCCTTCGCGATCGGCCCAAAGCCCGCCCAGGATCCCGTCGCCGGACATCACCGGGTTCAGCGCCACGGCCTCTTCCGGTGTGACCAGACGGCAGTCGTCAATACCGATGGTCTGGAACACGCGATAGGCCGATTGCAACCATTCCCAGCGCTCCGGCGTGCCCGCCAGCGTCAGCCCGCCGGTCATATGCATCCCCACCGATTGGCCGCTTTCCTTTTCGATCTCTTGCAGCAGGTCGATGGTATAGGCCTGCAAGGCCGCGATATTGGGATCGGCGTTCAGCGCGTGAAACCCGCCCGCCGCGTGCCAGCTGGACCCTGCCGTCAGGATCTTGCGTTCGATCAGACAGACATCCGACCAGCCCATCTTGGCCAGGTGATACAGCACCGAGGTCCCGACAACCCCGCCTCCGATCACCACTGCGCGATAATGAGTTTTCATCCCAGGCCTCCCAGCTTTTCCTGCACTGTCGCAAAGCCTAAGAGGAACTGCACACTTCTGTCTAGACATTTCTGTACATTATTGCGCTGAGGGTCCTGACTTGCCAGAAACGTCCCCACATGCTGTGCTCAGGTCATGGGAAAAAACATAAGGGGGTGTCGGATGCGGGTCTTGCTGCCTTTGCTGGTTCTCTTGGGCCTCCTTGGCTGCGGAGGCATCGAGAAATACGGCAAGGCGGACTACTACGATCATTTGCTTGAAGAAATCGACGTCGTCATGCCCAGCGGTGCGCCCTACATCTCCGAACAATATCGCAATGACAGTGTGAAGAGGCATTTGGGCATTGATGTCTGGGCGCCGCTGCGCACCCCGATCCTGGCCGCAGCGCCGGGGGTGGTCAAAGCGTCCTTTTACGAACCCGGCCATGGCAACCAGATCGTTCTGATCCATGGAACCGATACCGACGGGGCCGAGATCCTGACGGTCTACAAGCACCTCAAGGACCGCCAGGCCGAACAAGGTGCGCGGGTGTCCCGCGGTCAGCAGATCGGCACAATGGGCGCCACCGGCGCTCTGGCGATGTTGGTTCACCTGCATTTCGAGACGCTCAAGCTCCACCCGAGCAAAGGTCATGTCCACTCCGACCCGCACCTGCATTGGGTCGAAGGGATCGGACGGGTCACCTGTTTCAAGCCGGGCAAATCATACCCGGACCACCCTTTCAAAACGACCTATCCGGTGCCCTGCAAGGACCAGTGAGGGCGGCTCACAATGAGGCGCTGGGACGGGATTTGATCGCGTCGTACCACGCACGGGTCGCGGTGCAATGATCCGGAATGGACTGCTTTACCACCCTTGCGAAATCGGCGAAGACGAAGGCGCTGATGTCTGCCAGGGTAAAGACCTCTCCCGCCAGCCAGGGCGAGACCTGAAGACGTTCTTCCAGCAAGCCCCAGTACAGCCCGATCCGCTTCAACCCGCGCTCGGCCAGTTCCGGGATCTGCGGAAAATCGGTTGGCCCGGGAATGGCCCGGTTGGCAAACGCCGGGTGCGTGTTGCGCAAGGCTTCGGCCACCGGCATACCGCCATGCTGCTCGACCATCGCGTTCCACATCAGGACCAGACCCTTTTCATCAGCCGTCCGTCCCATCAGCGGCGGCTCAGGGCAGGCAGCTTCCAGATAGGCCGCAATCCCAAGGTTTTCGGTCAAAACGGTGCCTTCATCCGTGACCAGAACCGGGATGGTTGCACGGGGGTTCACCGCCTTGAACTCAGGCGACAGCTGCTCTCCCTTCGCGATAGAGATATCGCGGGTTTCGATCTCCAACCCCTTTTCCGCAATGAACATGCGCGCACGGCGGGGATTGGGGGCAGTCGAGCAATCGTAGAAAAGCATGGGGTCGTTCCTTCTGGGTCGAGTCAGCTCAGGCTAGCGATCACGCGCCCCAAAGCCACCCCGGCGCGCATGTGACGCTGCGAAACCTCACGATGATGCCAGCCAGCGCGATCAACCCAGCTCCAGAAGACCGGCAACTGCGCGGGCAATCACGCGCTCTTCATCGGTCGGGATCACCAGAACCTCGGCCGTGCCTGCCCCGATCCGCGTCTCACCTGCGGTGTTCTTCGCCGGGTCGAGCTCCAACCCAAGGAACCCCATGTTCTGCAGGACGCGCGCCCGGATGGGTGCCGCGTTCTCCCCAATGCCGCCGCAGAACACCAAACCGTCAATGCCACCCAGCACCGCGGCCATTGCACCCAGCTCTCGCTGAATCCGGAAGACGTAGTAATCGATCGCCTCGGCCGCTTCGGCGCTGTCGCTGGACAGAAGGGTGCGCATGTCGTGGCTCAGGCCGGAAATGCCCTTGAGGCCGCTTTCCTTGTAAAGGATGCGGGTGATTGCTTCGGTGCTGAACCCCTGCTCCAGCAGGTAGAGGATGACGCCGGGATCCAGCTGTCCGCAACGGGTGCCCATGGGCAATCCGTCCAGCGCCGAAAACCCCATGGTCGAGCCGATGCTCTGCCCATCCTGAATGGCACACATCGACGCGCCATTGCCAAGATGCGCCACCACGACCCGCCCCTTTGAGATGCCCGGCCAGTCCCGCCGCAGCACCGAGGTGATGTAGTCATAGCTGAGCCCGTGAAACCCGTAACGGCGCACCCCTTTTTCATAGAACCGGCGCGGCAACCCGAAGGTGTCATTGACGAAGGGATGACCGGCATGGAACGCCGTGTCAAAGCATCCGATCTGCGGCACGCCGGGAAATGTGTCCTGCGCCGCCCGGATCCCCGCCAGGTTATGAGGCTGGTGCAGCGGCGCCAGCGGCTCCAGCGCGGCCAGCTGCGACATGGCCTTGTCGTCCAGCAGGATCGGCGCGGTGAACTCCTTGCCACCATGCACGATACGATGTCCCACCCCGGCAAGGCTGCGGCCCTGCAACGCGGGTTCTATGGCCTGAAAGATCGCCCGCATCGCGCCAGCGTGATCCGCCGGACCAATGTCGCGCTTGTCTTGACCATCCATCGACATCACTGCGACCGGCCCCAGGTTCTCCACTTGCCCGGAGAACAGCAACGCTGGCTCCGCTGCGGCCTCATACACCGCAAATTTCAGCGAGGAGCTCCCCGCGTTGAACGTCAGGATCGCGCTCATTTCGCCTTCCTTGCCGCGTGCAAAGCGGCCACGGCGCAAGAGGCCAACCGCGCCTTGTCATCGTCAGAGCGCGAAGTCAGGATAACCGGACATTTCGCCCCCATGACCACCCCTCCGGCCTCAGCGTGGGCCAGGAAGGTCAGCTCCTTGGCCAGCATGTTTCCGGCTTCCATGTTGGGCACCACCAGGATCTCTGCCCGCCCCGCAACAAGAGAGCGGATCCCCTTGGTCGCGGCTGCGCCCAGATCGATGGCGTTGTCCATGGCCAGCGGCCCGTCGACCAAACCGCCGGTGATCTGGCCGCGCTCGGCCATCTTGGACAGGATCGCCGCATCCAGGGTGGAGGGGATGGCCGGGTTCACGGTTTCCACCGCGGACAGGACACCCACCTTTGGCTCATCCAGTCCAAGGGAATGGGCCAGGTCGATGGCATTCTGGATGATGTCCGCCTTGGTCTGCAAATCCGGCGCAATGTTGATCGCCGCATCGGTCACCAACAGCAAATGCTCCAGCCCCGGCACATCCATGACGAACACATGGCTCAACCTGCGGCCCGCCCGCAGGCCGGTTTCCCGTTTGATGATCTCGCCCAGAAAGACGTCCGTATGCAGATGCCCCTTCATCAGCGCCTGCGCCTGCTTTTCGCGCACCAATTGGACGCCGCGCTGTGCGGCCAGACGATGGTCCCGCACGTCTTCGATCCGAAAGCCGTTCAGATCCAGACCTTCGGCCTCTGCCGCTGCGGCGATCTTGGTCGGGTGGCCGATCAGAATCGGGTCGATGATCGTGTGCTGCGCCGCCAGAATGGCCCCGGACAGCGCATCAGGTTTCTCCGGCGCGACAACGGCGGTCGGCATGGCGGGCAACGGTTCGGCCAGCCCCAGCAAACGGTCGAAATGCACATGGCGCTGAACGGTCAGCCCCGGAACCTCTGAGGCATCAAAGCTCAGCGGCTCGGCCGGAGCGACGACCTCGGCCTCTCCTTCCAGGATCCGGGTGCCGTCCTGATGCTCGACCCAGGTGTCGAACCGGACCAGCCGATCAGGACCCTTTTCGGTCAGCCGCACCTTCACCGTCAGCTCATCACCAGCATGAGCCTGGCCGACAAACCGCAGGGCCTGGCTGCGATACAGAGTACCCGGCCCCGGCAGCTTGCACCCCAGAACGGCAGAGATCAGCGACGCCACCCACATGCCGGGGGCAACCGATTCCGGATGCCCGTCCCCATCCCCATCGACACGCGGCAGGTGCATCGGGTTCATGTTCCCGGACGAATTGGCGAACACATAGAGGTCATCCGCCTTCAGCGTCCGGGTCCGCTGTGCTTCCATGCCGACTTCAAGTTGGTCAAACGGTACGTTGTTCAATGGGGTAGACATGCAAAACTCTTTGTCCTCTGACGCGTCTTCAAAGGCTATCTTATGTTCAGTAACACCGTTTTGACATCCGGCAGCCGGTTGGCCTTACGTCACCGCTGATAAATGAAGCACCGCCCCGGAACCGCGCCCTCGGGCAGTTCAAGCTCTGTCAGCGTGTCGAAATACATCCGGTCCGAAGACACCATCAGCCCCCCGGGTGCCAGCAGCGGTTCAATCAGCGGCGAAACCTTGCGGGCAAAGATGTCGTTCTTTTCGCGGTTGTGGCCACCCAGATCGGCGTGGATCAGGCTGGCGGTCGCACCAAAGCGATCCAGCGCCTGCGGCAAGGTTTCGGTGACATCGCCCAGAATCGTCAGCTCTTCGGCCGGGGTGCTGTCGGGATGCGAGGCAACCGCGCGCTCGAACACGAAAATGTCACGGCCCGTGATCCGCTCACGCATATGGTGATACGTCCGCCCGTTCCCCAGCCCAAGCTCGAAGACGGGGCCTGTCATTTGGGCCGTTTGCGCTATCGCGTGGTCCAAACAGGCGCGTTGGGACACCATACGGTCGATAAACAGGTCAAGTCGCGTGCTCATGGGAAACTCCTTGCATCATCGCGGTACTGCGAGAGATGCGCCAGTCATGCCAGACAGTCCCGGGAAAGTGTAGCCGGATTGCGTGCAACATAATCGTCACATCTTTGTGGCACAGGCCCCGGAGAGCGGCGTCAACGGCCTGACGCAACGTAGCTTGATGGTAATTCGGGTTTGACTAACACAGGCCGGTCAAGCGAAGGTACGTCAAAAAAGACGCCAAACGGGGGAAAACAAAGTGTTGCTGTCGGACGCACAGGTTTGTGAGCGGTCTGAATGACGCCACTTCTGTCAGTCGAAAACCTGAGTATCGGTTTCGGCAACGGTCCTGCCGTTGTTAAGGATGTGAACTTTCAGGTCGCCCCGGGCGAAACCCTGGCTTTGGTCGGGGAAAGCGGCTCCGGCAAGACCGTGACCTGCCGCGCCGTCCTGCGCATCCTGCCCAGAATTGCCCGCATTCATTCCGGGCGCATCATCCTGAACGGCTCCAAGGGACAGCAGGACCTGACAGCAATGACCGAACGCAAGATGCGAACGGTGCGGGGTGACACGGTCTCGATGATCTTTCAGGAGCCGATGCGCTCGCTGTCGCCGCTGCACCGGATCGGCAATCAGGTCTCCGAAGTTCTGTGGCTGCACAGGGGCAAGACCGAAAGCCAGGCCAAGAAAACGGTTCTGGAAACATTCGAACGCGTCGGTTTCCCCGACCCCGAGCGCGCCTACCGCTCCTATCCCTTTGAAATGTCAGGCGGGATGCGGCAGCGCGCAATGATCGCGATGGCGATGGTGGCCAAACCCGATCTGCTGATCGCCGATGAACCGACCACTGCGCTGGACGTCACGACCCAGGCGCAGGTTCTTGGCCTGATGAAGGAACTCCAGCGCGACACCGGCATGGCGATGATCCTTGTGACTCATGACCTGGGCGTTGTGGCGAACATGGCCGAACAGGTGGTCGTCATGCACAAAGGCCGCGTCATGGAAGCCGGCCCGGCCGAACCGTTGCTGCGCGCGCCGGCACACCCTTACACTCAGCAATTGTTCAATGCCGCACCATCGATCCCCGAGGTGAGCGCCCCCGCGGCCAAGCCACCCGAGCAGGACCTGATCCTGGAAATGAAGGCGGTTTCAAAGACGTACAAGCTGCGGGCCAGTTCGCCCTGGAAACCCGAAACGCTGGTCCATGCCTGTCGCGGTGTTGACCTGCGGCTGCCGCGCGGGAAAACCCTGGCCATCGTCGGCGAATCCGGCTCTGGCAAAACGACGGCGGCCCGTATTGCACTTGGCGCCGAACAGCCCGACCCGGGCAGCCAGATTCTGTTCCGCAAATCCGCCACGTCCGAACCGATTGCCGTGCACCAGATGGACCGCGCCCAACGCACCGCGTTCCAGCGCGACGCACAGATGGTGTTTCAGGATCCCTATTCGTCGCTCAGCCCCCGGATGCGGGTGCTGGATGCGATGACGGAACCCATGGACATTCACGGATTGGGCTCGCGCAGTGAACGGCGCGACAAGGCCGCGCATATGCTGCAGCAGGTGGGGCTGAATTCGGATATGCTCAAGCGGTTTCCCCATGCGTTCTCCGGTGGCCAGCGGCAGCGTCTGTCCGTGGCCCGCGCGCTGATGCTGGATCCCACGCTGATTGTCTGTGACGAGCCGACCTCGGCGCTGGATGTCTCGGTTCAGGAACAGATCCTGAGCCTGCTGGAGGACATCCGCGATCAGCATGGCCTGTCTTATCTGTTCATTTCGCACGACCTGGCGGTCGTTGCCCGCATCGCCGACGAAGTTGCGGTGATGCGGCAGGGGCTGGTGGTCGAACAGGCCCCGCCCGATGCGTTGTTCCACAATCCCAAACACCCCTACACCAAGGCGTTGATCGCGGCCCAACCCACGCCCGACATCGAACGCCCGATAAATCTGAAGCTCGTGGCCCAAGGCGCCGGTGACCCGGACAGCTGGGGCGATCGGTTCCGTTTCTCAGGATCTGTGCTACCGTCGTTGATAGAGGTCGAGCCCGGTCACAAGGTACGTTGTCATGTTTAAACCCTCTCGTTTGTTTTCCAGCCTCGCATTGATTGCCGCGCTCGCGCCTCTGGGCGCGCTGGCGGGTCCCGATCTGCAGGAAAGCGGGTTCTGGCAGGACGAAGTGGACAGCGGCGCGCTGCCGCCCGTGACAGAGCGGGTGCCGGACATGCCGCTGATCGTAGACATGGAGGCCAAGGGCCGCGTGTCGGGTGTGCAGGGCGGCACGCTGAACACCATGGTCACCAGATCCAAGGACATCCGGCAGATGGTTGTCTATGGCTATGCCCGGTTGGTCGGATATGACTCGCAGTACCAGATCCAGCCGGACTTGCTGGCCGGTATCGAAAACGACGGGCAGAAGAAATTCACCATGCGCCTGCGTCCGGGCCACCGCTGGTCGGACGGCACCCCTTTCACCTCTGCGGATTTCGAATACTGGTGGAAGGACGTCGCCAATCACCCCGAGCTCAGCCCGGCCGGTCCGCCTGACTTCCTGCGCGTTGAAGGTGAACTGCCCACGGTAAGCTTCCCGGATCCGCTGACGGTCGTGTACGAATGGTCGCGTCCGAACCCCAACTTCCTGCAAACTCTGGCGCAGGCAAGGCCGCCTTTCATCTATCGCCCGGCGCACTTCCTGAAGAAATTCCACGCCAGCTACGCCGCGGAATCCGACCTGATGGCCGAGGTAGACAACGCCAGGGTCAAAAGCTGGGCCGCTCTGCACAACAAGCGCGACAACATGTACAAGTTCGACAATCATGAATTGCCGACCTTGCAGCCCTGGATCAACTCGACCTCCGGCAAGAAGATCCGCCACCTGTTTGTGCGCAACCCCTACTATCACCGCATCGACAGCAAAGGCGTGCAGCTTCCCTATATCGACGTGGTCGAGATGGAGATCGTCTCGCCCGGTCTGGTGGCCGCCAAGTCGAACGCGGGCGAAGCTGACCTGCAAGCGCGTGGTCTGGGCTTTCGCGATATCCCGATTTTGCGCAAGGGCGAAGCGGATGGTGGCAACTATCGCACCTTCCTGTGGAGCACCGGTGTTGCCTCGCAGATCGCCATCTACCCCAACCTGAACTTTGCCGGTGAGGTCTGGCGCGATGTTCTGCGCGATGTCCGTGTGCGCCGCGCCCTGAGCCTTGGCATCAATCGCAAGACCATCAACAAGGCGCTTTATTTCAAACTGGCCAAACCGGGTGCGATGACCGTCCTGCCCGCTTCGCCGTTCTTTGAACAGGGCAATCGCGACGCCTGGGCGGACTATGACCGCAAACAGGCCAACGCCCTGCTGGATGAGGCCGGGCTGACCCAGCGTGACGCCTATGGCATCCGTATGCTGCCCGATGGCCGCCCGATGGAACTGGTCATCGAAACCGCCGGTGAGCGTCAGGAAGTCGAAAACGCGCTGCAGATCATCGCCGATGACTGGCGGGATATCGGGATCAAGCTGGTCATGCGCCCGCTGGACCGGGACATTCTGCGCAACCGCGTCTATTCCGGGGCCTCGATGGCATCGGTGTGGTTTGGTTGGGACAACGGACTGCCGCAAAGCTATACCTCGCCGTCCTACCTTGCTCCGCGCCATCAGGAATTCCTGGCCTGGCCGAAATGGGGGCAATATTTCCAGACAAATGGCGCGGCTGGTGAAACACCCGACATGCCTGCGGCGCAGAAGCTTATGGAGCTTGCGCAGCAGTGGGAACGGGCAACCGATGACGCCACGCGCGAAGCGGCCTGGCGGGAGATGCTGAAAATCCACGCCGATCAGGTCTATGCCATTGGCCTGCTGGCCGAAGCCCCCCAACCGGTTGTGGTGAACAAGGCCCTGCGCAATGTACCCGAAAAGGCAATCTGGGCATGGGAACCCGGCGCGCATTTCGGCGTCCACCGTCCGGATGAGTTCTTCTTTGAGGGTGGCGAAGGCTGATGGACATCCTTCGCTACGTTATCTACCGGATCGGCACGATGCTGCTGACACTGCTTGTGGTGTCGGTGCTGGTGTTCATCATCATCAACCTGCCGCCGGGGGATTATCTGAGCAACCAGATCGCCGAGCTGCGTGCCTCGGGCCAATCGGCGGGTGTTGCCAAGGCCGAGTTTCTGCGCACGGAATACGCGCTGGATCGGCCACTTTGGGAACAATACATGATCTGGGTCGGCTTCATGCCCGGCCCGCATGGGTTTTCCGGGCTGATCCAGGGCAATTTCGGCTGGTCCTTCGAATTCGACCAACCCGTATCCGAGATCGTTGGCGACAGCCTGTGGCTGACGGTGCTGGTCAATATGGCAGCCATCGTTTTCGTCTATGCGCTGGCGCTGCCTCTGGGCGTGATGGCCGCCGCGCGGGCGCGATCCTGGGTCGATTACACTTCGGCCTTCATCGGTTATCTGGGGCTTGCCACACCCAACTTCCTGCTGGCGCTGATCCTGTATTACTACGGCCGGAAGTACCTGGACATTCCGATCGGTGGTCTGATGGACCCCGCCTTCGAAGGGCAGCCGCTATCCTGGGAAAAGGTCAAATCCGTTCTGTTGCACCTGATTGTCCCAACCATCGTCATCGGCACCGCTGGCGCCTCTGCCATGATGCAGCGCCTGCGTGCCAACATGCTGGATGAACTGGGAAAACCCTATGTTGAAACCGCAATCGCAAAGGGCATGGCCCCGTCGCGGATGCTGACCAAATACCCGCTGCGTGTGGCCTTCAACCCTTTTGTGGCCGACATCGGCAACCTGCTGCCGTCAATGGTGTCCGGGTCAGTTCTGGTCTCTGTGGTGATGGGCCTGCAGACCATCGGCCCCACCCTGCTGACCGCGCTCAAGACACAGGACCAGTTCCTGTCCGCCTTTGTCCTGATGTTCGTGGCGCTGCTCACACTGATCGGAACGATGATTTCCGATATCCTGCTGGTCATGCTGGACCCCAGAATTCGATATGAGGGGAAAAAGGCATGAGCAAGCTCCCTGACGGTCGCTATGTCGACGATGCCCCCTATGATCCGCAAACGTCGATCCAGCAGCTGGAACGCGCGGATCTGGACGCGCCGAACTGGGTTCTGGTCTGGCGCAAGTTCAAGACCCACAAGCTGGGCCTGATTTCGGGTCTGTTTCTGCTGATGTGTTACGTGCTGCTGCCCTTCGTGGGCTTCATTGCGCCCTACACAGCAAATGAGCGGCATCCGGATCACATCCACGCCCCGCCGCAATCCATCAAGTGGTTCCACGAAGGCGAGTTCATCGGACCCTTTATCTATCCGATGGAAAGCGAAGCGGACATGATCACCTTCCAATGGAAGTTTGTCCCGGATGAAACGCGCCCCGTTAAACTGGAATTCTTCTGCGAAGGCGAGAGCTACAAGCTCGCGGGTCTTATTCGGTCAGACACCCATCTGATCTGCACGCCAGAGGACGCGCCGCTCTTCCTCTGGGGGTCGGACCGCCTGGGACGGGACGTGTTCAGCCGCATCCTCTACGGCGCGCAGCTGTCGCTGACCGTGGGCCTGATCGGCATCACCGTGTCCTTTGTTTTTGGCATCTTCTTTGGGTCCGTCGCCGGGTATTTCGGCGGCAAGATCGACTGGAGCATCAACCGCCTGATCGAAATCCTGCGGTCGCTGCCCGAACTGCCCCTGTGGCTGGCCCTGTCCGCAGCGGTGCCGTCAAACTGGGGGCCGGTTGCGGTCTTCTTCATCATCTCTGTGATCCTGGGGATATTGGACTGGCCCGGATTGGCCCGTGCTGTGCGTGCAAAGTTCCTGTCCCTGCGGGAAGAAGAATACGTGCGCGCGGCGGAAATGATGGGCGCAAGCTCTGGCCGGGTGATCCGCAAGCACCTGCTGCCCAACTTCATGTCCCACCTCATCGCCTCTGCCACGCTCTCCATCCCGGCGATGATCCTGGGGGAAACCGCCCTGTCCTATCTGGGCCTCGGCCTGCGGGCGCCGGCGGTCAGCTGGGGCGTGATGCTGAACGACGCACAGAACCTGGCCTCGATCGAGATCTACCCCTGGACCGCGATCCCGATGCTGCCGATCGTCGTGGTGGTGCTGGCCTTCAACTTCCTGGGCGATGGCCTGCGCGACAGCCTTGATCCCTACCAGCAATGAGCCTGCTGACCGACCTGCCCGCGTGGTCGCAGTTTAAGCTGACCGGATCCGGTCAGCGGCCGTCGGCCTTTGCCGTCAGCGAGCTGGCAACGCTGTCCATCGCCGCTGTCGGCCTGGAACTGGCCGCCTACATGCAGGCCAGCGGGCTTGTCCCAGAGGTGCCTGAGACGCGGGTGGATCATCGTCTGGCCTCGCTCTGGTTCGGCTGGTCCTTCCGCCCGCAAGGATGGGAGATGCCCAACGCGTGGGATGCCGTTGCCGGTGATTATCAAAGCGCGGACGGGTGGATCAAACTGCACACCAACCTGCCGCATCACAAGGCGGCCGCCCTGCGGGTTCTGGACTGCGCGCCAACGCGGGACGATGTCGCCAAAGCCGTGCGTCGATGGAACGGGTCAGAGCTGGAGGGCGCAATTGTGGGCGAAGGTGGCGTTGCAGCCGCGATGCGCAGCCGACAGGAATGGACCGCGCATCCGCAAGGCAAGACCGTTGCCGACGCACCGCTGATCACCTGGACAAACCCACGCCACATCCAGCTCCGGCCGAATCCGCTGGCGACCGCAGCTCGTCCACTGGCAGGATTGCGGATCCTGGATCTGACCCGGGTTCTGGCCGGGCCTGTCTCCACGCGGACGCTTGCCGGGTTCGGGGCGCAGGTGCTGCGCGTTGATCCGCCAGGCTGGGATGAACCCGGAGTCATCCCCGATATTTCGCTGGGCAAACGCTGCACCTATCTGGACCTGAAGACAGAGACCGGCCTGCACACGCTCAAATCGCTGCTGCCGCAGGCCGACATTCTGGTCCACGGCTACCGACCCGGCGCGCTGGCGGCGCTTGGGCTGGGACGGCGAATCCGGGCGGAGCTGGCACCCGATCAGGTTGAGATCACACTGGATGCCTATGGCTGGACAGGTCCCTGGGCCAAACGCCGGGGCTTTGACAGCCTTGTCCAGATGAGCGCCGGGATCGCGGAGACTGGCCGCCACTGGGCAGGCGCCGATAAACCCACCCCCCTGCCCGTTCAGGCGCTGGATCATGCGACCGGTTACTTGATGGCAGCGGCAGCATTGTCCGCCCTGAAGAACGCGGCACAGGGGACCCCGATTGCCGACGCGCATCTGTCCCTGGCGCGCACTGCCGAAAGCCTTGCAGGTCTGGAAAAAACCAGCGACGGCCCGGACATCACCGGGGCCGAAGACACGGACTATGCCGCGCAGATCGAAGCCTCTGGCTGGGGCCCGGGCTTCCGGCTGCGGCCCGCGCTGGAGCTGCCCGGCACGCAGATGCGATGGGACCTCCCCGCAGGGCCGCTTGGCACCTCACCTGCGCATTGGTGAGGCCCCAAGCCCTGTTCCGAAATCGTGCAAGGACGTCTTTCGCGTCAGCCCGCCTCAGCGATCATCGCCAATGTCATTGACGTCCAGAATGTCTTCGTCAATCGCGGCCTGCACTGCGCCCGTAACGGCGTCCTTCTGCTTGGGTGACAGGTTTTCGTTCTGGTCGTCTGCCAGACGTACGGTGACTTCGCGGTGGGCGAATTTTATGCCTTCACGCTCGAACAGCTCGCGGATTTCCTGGAATACCTTCTTGCGGACCAGCCACTGATCACCCGGTTTGGTCATGAATTTGACCCGGATGATCATCGCGCTGTCCTGCATTTCGATCACGCCCTGCGATTTCAGCGGCTGAATGAAGTTGTCGCCGATGACCGGATCCTTGAGCAGCTCCTGCCCCAGTTTCTTGACCAGCTTGCGGACCTTTTCCACATCCGTGTCGTAGGTGACCCGCAGTGGCAGCTTCATCATCACCCAGTCGCGGGAATAGTTGGTCAGAACGCGGATTTCGCCAAACGGGATGGTGTGCAGCGCGCCCAAATGGTGACGCAGTTGGAACGACCGGACCGAGATCTTTTCGACCGTGCCCTTCACATCCCCGATGTCGATGTATTCGCCTTTGCGGAACGCATCATCCAGCAGGAAGAACGCGCCCGAGAAGATGTCCCGCACCAGCGTTTGCGAGCCGAAGCCCACGGCAAGCCCGACAACACCAGCACCGGCGAACAGCGGGCTGACGTTGACCCCCAGCTCCATCAGCACGATCAGGATGATCGACACGACAACGACGGCAAGAATGGCGCCGCGGAACAACGGCAGCAGCGTCGCCAAGCGGCTGGCACCACCGGCGCCGCCTTCGTCGCCCAGCTCGACCTCACCCACGTCGACGGTTTCTTCGGCGATCTTGCTGTCGATCCAGATCCGGAAGAAATGGTAGACGATGTAGCCGACAAACAGCACGAAGATGACATCCCCGGCCCGGTTCACCGCCGGTCCGTCCAGCCATTCGGCTTCGGGGTTCCAGACCGTCAGCAGGGCAAAAGCACCAACCACGAAGGCCAGGATCCCGGCCACCCGGCGGGCCAGATCCTCGTAGGTCGAAATCGGATGCTGGACGGCGACGGCCTGTTCTTCGACCTCGGCGATGTCCTCTGCGTCCGCGCCTTCCAGCAGCTGCTCATTGATCTCCGCCACACGGCGGGACCGGTCGAAATACCGCTCGATCACATAGTTGATCACGCCATAGACCACCAGGATCGACGACAGGACCATATAGGTTCCGGCCGTCACGGGCAGCGACACATCACGTTCCAGAACCAGATCGAAGACCAGCTTGAACCAGCCAAAGCTGATATATCCCGCCAGCAGCGGGGCCCAGGCGATGCTCAGAACCCGGATCAGCCACGAGCATTCCTCTTTGGGCTTGCCTGCGCGGATCGCGTTGGTGATGGCGCGGGCATTGAAGCCGACCATCGCAACATTCCCGAGGGTCCCGCCCAGCGCCAGAAGCCCATAGACCATCGCATAGACGTTATAGTTCAGGCCAAAGTCCCCGACCCAGGTGGAAAACATCACGCAGGTGATGTCATAGGTCGCAAGGATCGACGCCCAGTAGTACAGCCGCTTGGCGTCACGGTCGCTGAAGATCGGGATCCGGTACTGGCTCAGGAAGGGCGACAGCACCATGCGCCACATGTCGGAAACGGTACGGGCCAGCAGAAACGCCGTGAAAATCGCGGTTATCGTGAACTCGACCGACAGATCCTCGGTCTCACCAAAGACGAGATAGCCGATGAAATAGGCAAAGATCATCGCAAAGATCGTGCCGCCGATTCCCATGACAAAGCGGAACACAAGGAAAGGCATCTTCTCGCGATAGCCTTGGGGCGCGGCCTGAATCCGCGAGACAACCCACCGTTTGGCGATGCGCTTGCCGTAGATTTCGACCGACGCCCAGCGCCCGATCAGCAGCAGCACAAGCGACCAGCCCAGCACCTCGGCATAGGTCTGGATACGCCCGTCGGGGCTTGTCTGCCTCAGGATGTACTGCACTTCGAAGATGGAATAGGGCAGCGCTTCGACCCGGGACCAGAAGGCATCCCGAAACTCGTTCACTTCGGCCTGCCGCTTCATAAGCGCGGACATGCCCTCCATCGCTTCGTTTTCAGGTCCTGTCTGTTCGGCCGAAGACGCGTCGCCGGACAGCAGCTGACCATTGCTGTCGATCACGACAACGCTGATCCCGGCTTCGGCCGCGCCCTTGATTGCCGCAGTCAGGTCTCCGGTTTCGGCCTCTTGCGCGCTTGCCGTGACGGCCAGCAGCAAGCTGAGGAACAAACCAACCACCAATCTCTGAAAAACCTGCAACATCGTTCTCTCTTTGCACAAAAAGGGTCTTCCGGACGCTACCCGACATGCCGCTCTGACGCAATTCGCTCACGCACCGCTTTAGGGGGAACACAATACGTCGATCCGCAGTTGCATCCGATTGCAACTCCGGCTGGCACAGGATAAGCCTTTAGGCGACTTTGGCGCAGACAGGGGGCACGCAGATCGCGTTCCCGCCGGGGGCGCATGCGGGGCAAAGGCAGAGTATGAAACGTGACGCGCAGCTGCAGCGGCAAACAGGGTACCGTGCCCAAAGCGGGGTGTCCGTGCGCGCAAGCCTTTTTTCATTTCGTTTTGTCCAGTTCAAGCGACCGAGCAGGCAGCGAGGCTTCGGATGACATCTGACACTTTGCCCAATCAGAGCAGCGAAAAACGTGCCCCCCGGGTCATGTTCTACAGCCATGACACCTTCGGGTTGGGCCACCTGCGTCGCTCACGCGCCCTTGCGGCCTCGATTACCCATGCCGATCCCGCGGCTTCGGCGCTGATCCTGACCGGCTCGCCTGTTGCCGGGCGTTTTGCCTTCCCGCATCGCGTGGACCACATTCGTCTGCCCGGCGTGATCAAACGGACCGATGGGTCCTATGTGTCCCGGACCCTCGGGCTGAGCATCGAAGAGACGACAGACCTGCGCGCAGCGCTGATCCGCTCTGCCGCCGAACAATATGATCCCGACATCCTGATCGTGGACAAGGAACCCACCGGGTTTCGTGGTGAGCTGATCCCGACCCTTGAACTGCTGCAGCAGCGCGGCTCGGCACGGATGGTTCTGGGACTGCGGGATGTTCTGGACGAACCCGAAGTTCTGGCCGCGGAATGGGAGCGCAAGGACGCCGTCGCAGCCACCGAACAATTCTATCACGAGATCTGGGTCTACGGCCTGCGCTCGGTCTATGATCCCACCTCGGGCCTGCCGCTGTCTGATGACGCCCACGACCGGATGCACTGGACCGGCTATCTGCGCCGCGATCTGGGGCAAGTCGGAGAGCCGCCGGAACAGCCCTACGTCCTGATCACCCCCGGTGGCGGGGGCGACGGCGAAGCCATGGTCGACCTTGTGCTGAAAGCCTATGAGCAGGATCCCGACCTGTCCCCGCGGGCGATCCTTGTCTATGGCCCCTTCCTGTCGGGGGAGACCCGAAACGATTTCGAAGTGCGCGTCGAAGCGCTGAACGGCCGTGTCACCACGACCGGTTTCGATAGCCAGATGGAAACGCTCTTTGCCGGTGCGCAAAGCGTTGTCTGTATGGGAGGGTACAACACCTTCTGCGAAGTGCTGTCCTTCGACAAGCCCGCCGTCATCGTGCCCCGCACGATCCCGCGTCTGGAGCAATGGATCCGGGCCGCCCGCGCCGAAGAGCTTGGCCTGGTCCGGATGCTGGACGAAAAGCGCGACGGGATGACACCGGATGCGATGATCGCCGCTATCCGTGCGCTTCAGACACAGCCGCCCCCTTCCAACGCGATCGCGGACGGGCTGCTGGACGGTTTGAACTATGTCAATCAGCGCGTTGCCCAGTTGCTGTCGGACAGCGCGAACAAGAAAGCGGCCGAATGAGCGAACACAAACCCACCTTGGCCGTGGTGGTCAAAGGCTGGCCGCGTCTGTCCGAAACCTTCATCGCACAGGAACTGGTGGCGCTGGAGGCCGCCGGGTTCGATTTCGAAATCTGGTCGCTCCGCCACCCGACCGACGTCAAACGCCACCCGCTGCATGACCGGTTGCAGGCCGCCGTGCGATATCTGCCGGAATACCTGTATCAGGAGCCGGAGCGGATCTGGGCCGCACGGGAAGCCGTGAAACAGTTGCCCGGCTATGCCGAAGCCTATCGGATCTGGCGACAGGATTTGCGCCGCGACCCGACAACCAACCGCATCCGTCGCTTCGGTCAGGCCTGTGTACTGGCTCATGAATTGCCCGCCGAAACGCAGGGGCTTTATGCGCATTTCCTGCACACGCCGGCCTCTGTCACCCGCTACGCCGCGATCATGCGCGGCCTGCCCTGGGGCTTTTCGGCTCATGCCAAGGACATCTGGACCTCCCCTGATTGGGACATCCGGGAAAAACTGGACCCGGCCCAGAACGGCGCCCATTTCGGCGCAACCTGCACCGGTTTTGGCGCCCGCCACCTGCAAGAGATGTCCACCGATCCATCCCGGATCGACCTGATCTATCATGGTCTGGACCTCACGCGCTTTCCTGAAGCCCCGGATCGCGTCTGGCGCAAGGCCGGGGATCCCCTGACGTTGCTGTCAGTCGGCAGGCTGGTGGAAAAGAAGGGCTTTGATCGCCTGATCGATGCGCTGGCGCTTTTGCCCGCAACGCTGGACTGGCATTGGGTTCATATCGGCGGTGGCGGCCTGAAGGACCTGATGCAGGGCATGGCCGAAGATGCCGGCATCGCGGATCGCATCACCTGGCGCGGCGCCTGTGACCAGCCCGAGGTGATCAGCGCCATGCGCGACAGCGACCTGTTTGTCCTGCCCAGCCGCGTTGCTGCGGACGGGGACCGGGACGGTCTGCCCAACGTCCTGATGGAGGCGGCGTCACAGCGCCTGCCGATCCTGTCCACCCCGGTGTCCGCAATTCCCGAGTTCATCAACAGCGGCGAACACGGGATCCTGTCCAACGATGATCCCGCCGATCTGTCCGCTGCGATCCGGCAGATCGCCGATCACCCAGAAGACGCGGCCCGCATGGCCGAAGCGGCCCTCAACCGACTGCGTCAGGATTTCGGCATGGACCCCGGCATCCAGCGCCTGTCCGAGCGGCTGTCCAACATGCTGTCGGGGTCATGACCCGGATCGCGTTCTACGCACCGTTGAAAGCCCCAACGCATCCCACCCCGTCGGGGGATCGGGAAATCGCCCGCAACCTGATGCGTCTGCTGCGGGATGCCGGCTATGACGTTGTGCTGGCCAGTACCCTGCGCAGCTTTGACAAATCCGGGGACACTGCCCAGCAGGATGCGGCGTTTGCTCAGGCCGAAGCAGAGATGCCCGACCTTCAGCAGGAAATGGCAGAGGTCGATCTCTGGCTCACCTATCACAACTACTACAAGGCGCCTGACCTGCTGGGCCCGCGTCTTTCTGCTGCGCTTGGAATTCCTTATCTTCAGATCGAATCCACCCGTGCGATGAAACGTCTGGACGGACCATGGGACAGGTATGCCCGTGCCGCCCACGCGGCGGCAGATCAGGCCAACGCCATCTTCTATTTCACCGAATATGATCGCTACGCGCTGGAACGGGACCGCAAAGGGCACCAGGAGCTGGTGCACCTGCCCCCGTTTCTGCCCCTGCTGGCCCTGCCTGCGGCCTCGGATCTGCGAGGTCCGATGCTGTGCGTCGGCATGATGCGGGAGGGGGCCAAGCTGGCCTCTTACCGTCTTGTCGCCGAAGCCTTGCAGCAGGTGCAGCAGGACTGGCAGCTGAACATCGTCGGCGACGGGCCCGCGCGCTCGGACGTTGAGGCCCTGTTCGGCACCTTCGGCCCGCGCGTCCGCTTTATGGGGCAACTGGATCGGGGCGCTTTGCAAGAGGTCTATGCCCATGCCCGCCTGATGATCTGGCCCGGCGTGGATGAAGCCTTCGGCATGGTCTACCTTGAGGCACAGGCAGCCGGTGTTCCCGTCGTGGCGCAGGACCGCCCCGGTCCGCGGGCCGTGCTTGCGCCCGGGGCCTATCCTGACCCGGAAGCCGGGCCCACCGCGCTGGCCCAACAGATCGACGCGCTGCTGGCAGCGCCAGACACGCTGCAACAACGCGCAGAAGATGTCCGGGCCCATGTCGCAACCCATCATTTGGAAACCTCTGCGGCGGCGATTTTGAAGCGAACCATCCAATCCGTGCTGGAGATGTCCCGATGACCACGCTTGCCCTGCTCAGACATGGCCATACCGCATGGAACCGTGCGGGACAGATTCAGGGACGCAGCGATATTCCCCTGGATGACGAAGCCCGGGCGCAGCTGGCCACGCTGACCCTGCCCGCCCCTTGGTCCGAGGCCCGGCTGGTGTCCAGCCCGCTTCGACGCGCCGCTGAAACCGCCGAACTGGTGGCCCACAGAAAGCCCGAGCTCTCGTCCAGCCTGCTGGAAATGAACTGGGGTGATTGGGAAGGCAAACGGGGGGCCGACCTGATAGACACCCCCGACAGTGGCTATCGTCATATCGAGGACTGGGGCTGGAGCTACTGCCCCCCGAACGGAGAAAGCCCCTTGCAGGTCTGGCAGCGTCTGGAACCCTGGGTGGCGTCCCTGTCACAGGACACGATTGCCGTCTGCCATATCGGGGTCATGCGGGTGCTGCTGGCAAAAGCGCATGGTTGGGATTTTTCCGGCACGGCCCCGTTCCGCATCAAGCGAAACCGCTTATATCTGATCGAAATCGACGAAGCGGGTCTGAAAGCAGATCCGGACCCAATTCGGCTCAAACTTCTGGAAGCCCCCAAGTGAAGATACTCATCG
Organism: Paracoccaceae bacterium; assembly: GCA_022763485.1. Classification (GTDB taxonomy): domain Bacteria; phylum Pseudomonadota; class Alphaproteobacteria; order Rhodobacterales; family Rhodobacteraceae; genus Aliisedimentitalea. The sequence continues at coordinate 68,316 of JALEGX010000145.1, forward strand.
TTGTCACCCATCTCCTTGGAACCGGGCATCTGGCCCGAGCCGTGACCCTGGCGCGTAGCTTTCAGTACGCTGGGCACAAGGTGCGTGTTGCCTCCGGCGGGCAACCCGCGCCCCAGATCCCGGTTCACGATGTCGACCTGCTGCAACTGCCGCCGGTGAAATCGGACGGCACCAACTTCACGCGGCTTCTGCAGCCTGATGGCCGTGTCGCGGATGAAACCTACTTGCAGCAACGCCAGACCGTATTGCTGCAGGACCTTGGCGCTTTTGAACCCGATATCCTGGTCACTGAGCTCTTCCCGTTCGGCCGCCGCATTCTCACTGCCGAATTTCAGGCCCTGCTGGAAGCGGCCCGGCAATCCGCGCGGCCCCCGCTGATCCTGAGTTCGGTTCGTGACATCCTTGCTCCGCCGTCCAAGCCGTCAAAGGCGGAAAAAGCCGCGGCTCTGATCGACCGGCTGTATGACGGCGTGCTGGTCCATTCCGATCCCGCCATCACCACACTGGATGTCAGCTGGCCCGTATCCGGCGCGCTTTCGGGCAAGCTGCACTATACCGGATACATCGCGCCGCCCAATCCGACCCCGCACCCCGAACAGGCCGGAGCTGGTGAAACCCTGGTTACGGCAGGGGGCGGTAACGTTGGGGACCACCTGTTTGCCACAGCCGTGGAGGCGGCGAAGATCGACACACAGCAGACATGGCGGCTGCTGATCGGTGGCAATGCAGCCCCCCGCATTGCGGATCTGGGCGCTCTGGGCGGGCCCGCCGTTCTGGAACCTGCTCGCCCCGACCTGCGCCAAATGCTGATGGGGGCCAAGGCGTCGGTCAGCATGTGTGGCTACAACACCGCGATGGACCTGCTGCAAACCGGATGCCCTTCGGTGCTGATCCCCTTCGACGCCGGTGATGAGGTGGAACAGACCCTGCGCGGACAGAGCCTGGGCCAGATGCCCGGCTTCGAGGTGGTGAAAAGCTCGGAGCTGTCACCGCAAACACTGCTTGCGGCGTTGCAACGGGTTACGTCAGCCCCCCGTCGCGAAGCCGGGTCTCTGGAACTTGATGGGGCCCGCCGAAGCGTCGAGATTGCCATCCAACTGGCGGAGCAGCGCGCATGACGGTGAATTGGACCCCATTGCAGGATGAGCTGGATCTCTGGCAAGAGCAGGACCTTTCGCTGCCCCTTTGGTGGCGCGATGACGATGCGCAGCGCCCCACCGGCCAGCTGATGGAACTTGTGGCCCTGTCAGATGCCGTTGGCCTGCCGGTTCACCTGGCCGTCATCCCCGACGGCGCCGTGCCCGAGCTGGCACGGCTGATTGACCAGACGCCCAGCCTGATCCCCGTTGTCCACGGATGGGCCCATAAGAGCCATGCACCTGCCGGTCAGAAAAAGGCCGAATTCGGCGCACACCGCCCGATGCCCCAGATTGTGGCGGACGCCTCCAACGGCTTGCACCGTCTGCAGGACCTGTTCGGCGAAGCGCTGGTTCCCCTGTTCGTCCCCCCGTGGAACCGCATAGACCCTGAGGTCGTCGCCGCGCTGCCCGCGCTCGGATACCGCGCGATATCCACCTATCTGCCGCGCAAGACGGCGCTGGCCGCGCCCCAGCTGTTGCAGATCAACACCCATCTGGATCCGATCAACTGGCGTGGGGACCGGTCCCTGGTGCCGCCTGATGCCTTGGTCGAACAGGTCACGCAGCACCTGCGGGACAGACGGATGGGGGATGCCGACAATACCGAACCCTACGGCGTGCTGACCCACCACCTTGTGCATGATCGCGCAATCTGGGATTTCACCTGCAGCCTTCTGAAACGCCTTCTGGCCGGCCCCGGCCGCATCTGGACGGCCCATGACATCAAGGACACCAAGAGATGAGCAGACTGGACAGCATGCTGCGTCGCCTGACCGCACAGCGCGACGGGCTGAACTGGGCCGCCTCCGAGGTCGCCGGGCTGACCGGCGACGCGCTGGATATGGGGTTGGGGAATGGCAGAACCTATGACCACCTGCGCGAGATCCTGCCCCAGCGCCGGATCTGGGTGATCGACCGGGTGCTGCAATGCCACCCCTCCTGTGTCCCGCCGGAACAGGATTTCCTGCAGGGCGAGGCCGAGCCCATGCTGCAGAAACTGGCCGAAGATGGCCCGCAGATCGTGCTGGCGCATTATGATTTCGGATTTGGGGTAAAGGAAAAGGATGTCGCCGAAGCCGCGCGCCTGTCCCCGGTGATTGCGTCCGTCATGGCACCCGGCGGCCTGATCGTCTCAGGCCAGCCGCTTGTCGGCTTCGAAGAGCTGGCCGGCCCCAAAGGGATCCCCGAAGGCCGTTACCTGTTCTACAGGGCCTGATACCCAAAGTGGCCGCGCCGGATCATGGGGCGGGGCCGCTTGCTCCAAGGTCCAAACAGCCCCATCCGGCGCGGCCGGCCATGGTCTGGCGCGTCACGCGACGCGCTGACCACGTGACCAGACGGCCGACAGCGCAGGCACATCTGCCCGCATCCTGAACCGCAGCAGATCCGCACGTCGACCGATTTCGATCTCTCCCCGATCATCCAGCCCAACGGCCTTGGCCGGGGCATGGGTCACGGTCCCCAGGCCACGCGCCACATCGCCCCAGAGCTGACCAAGCTGGACTGCCGCCAGCAACAGCGCGGACGGCACATAGTCCGACGACAGGATGTCCAGCAGATCCAGCTCGGCCAGCTCCTGTGCCGCGACATTGCCGGAATGGGATCCGCCCCGGATCACATTGGGTGCCCCCATCATGACCTTGATATGATGGTCATGGCAGGCGCGCGCGGCCTCGACCGTGGTGGGGAATTCGGCAAGACGGATGCCGTGCCCTGCGGACACTTCGACCTGTTCGGTGGTGGTGTCGTCATGGCTGGCCAGGACCGATCCCAGGCGATGCGCCGCCCGGACCGTTTCGATCTCATGCTGGTCGCCATAACGGTCCCGCAATCCCTTCAGCTGGGCGACGTGCTGCATGAACGTGTCATCGTCCATGCTGTGCTTGCCCTTCATATAGGTTTCCAGCTTGCTCAGATCGCGGAACTGCCGTTGGCCGGGGGTGTGGTCCATCAGGGACACCAGGCCGACCCGGTCGGACGGTTCGAACTCTGCCAGCTCGTCAACCAGCGTTTCCGAGCAGACCTCGGCCCGCAGGTGCAGAAAATGGCTGATCTTCAGCGCGTCCTGCTCGCGCAGTTCCCATAGCTCTCGCGACAGGTTGCGCGCATATTTCAGGTAGCGCCCGGCCCCATTGGGGATCGACCCGATGCGCATCGCGTCGAACACGGTGGTGATCCCAGTGCTGGCCAATTCCGCGTCATGCGCCAGAATCGCAGCTGCGTGGGGCCAGTCGACCTTCGGGCGCGGCTGGATGTGGCGCTCCAGGTTGTCGGTATGCAGCTCCACCAGCCCCGGACAGACAAAATCGCCGTCACAGTCGATGGCCCCCGTGGGAACGGTTGTGCCTTCGGCGATATCCACGATTTCACCGTTTTCGACCTTCACACCCCCGGTGCGGGTTTCCCCCGGCAAAACGAGAGTGGCATTGGCAAGGATCAATTCTTCTGTCATCTGATCTTCACGTTTCTTGAGCTATGGAACGGGCCACATCTAGGAGGCCAATGTGACATTCACGCGATATGCGATCTATTACGCCCCGCCGGCCGAGGCCGAGTGGAGCAGGTTCGGAACCCGCTGGCTGGGTTGGGATCTGGAAACGGGAACCGATGCCCCGCACCCTGACCTGTCGGATCTGGACATTGCCGCCATCACTGCCGTGCCGCGAAAGTACGGCCTGCACGCGACGATGAAGCCCCCAATGCGTCTGGCCCCCGGAACAACCCTGGAGGGGTTGCAGGCGGCCTGCGAACGCCTGGCGGCGGCGCAGCGACCGGTCACCCTGGACGGGCTGGAGATTGCGCGACTGGGTCGGTTTCTGGCGCTGCGTCCCGTTGGCGACACCGCCGCGCTGGATGGTCTGGCGGCCGCCTGCGTCACCCAGCTGGACAGCTTCCGTGCCGCCGCCCCCGAACACGAGCTTGAGCGCCGCCGCGCGGGTGGTCTGACCTACGCGCAAGAGGCCAACCTGATGCAATGGGGCTACCCCTATGTGCTGGACCAGTTCCGCTTTCACATCACCCTGACCGGCAAGCTGCCCAAGCCCGAGCTGCCGGGGGTGGAGGCGGCCCTGGCCACCAGCCTGGTGCCCCTGCTGCCCACGCCCTTCACCATCGCGGATCTTGCGCTGGTCGGCGAGGACGAGGACGGACGCTTCCACCTGATCCATCGCTACGCTCTCACCGGCTGAAGCAGGTCCAGCACCGTATCCACCGTGTCCGACAGGACGCCGCTGTTGTCGATCTGGTAAACATGGGTCAACCCATCCGGCAGCGGGTTGCCTGCCCGCGCCAGCCTGCGGGCCTGTTCTGCATCGGTTTCCCGGCCCCGCTGCGCCAAGCGATTGGCCAGCACCTGCGGATCTGCGGTCACTGACAGCACGACGAATCCGTCAAAGCAATCCTGCGCCTGCAACAGCACGGCGCGGGAGAGGTTCACCAATACCCCGGTCGTGCCTTCGCGCAGCTCTTCGATCTCGGCCGGGATGCCATAGGACAGCCCGTGCGCCTGCCAGTGCAGCGCAAAGGCGCCCCCATCCACCAGTTCGGCAAACCGCTGATCACTGACGGCGCTATAGTCCTCGCCCCCCGCATCGGCGCTGCGGGTGATGACACGCCGCATGGCCACCAGCGAAGGGTCGGCCTCGATCAGCGCAGCCATCAAGGTGTCCTTGCCCACGCCGGAGGGGCCGACGACCCCGATGACCGGCCCTTTCACCACGCCGCTCATGCCGCAGCCTTGGGGGAGAAATCAGAGACATCGACGAAACGGTCACAGACCGCCGCGCGCGCGGCTTCGTCGTGGAAGATGCCTATGATCGCCGCCCCGCGGTCCTTGGCCCCACTGATCAGTTCCAACACCGTTTCCCGGTTGCGGGCGTCCAGGCTGGCGGTCGGCTCATCCAGCAACAGCGCCGGATACTCATGGGCAAAGCCGCGTGCGATGTTGACGCGCTGCTGTTCCCCGCCGGAAAAGGTTGTCGGGCTGAGACCCCACAGCCGCTGAGGGATATTCAGCTTGCTCAGCAAAGTGGCCGCCTTGTCGCGGGCTTCCTCCAGCGGAGTTCCGACCACCAGAAGCGGATCGGCCACAACATCCAGCGTGGGCACACGGGGCACCACGCGCAGAAACTGGCTGACATAGCCCAGCGTATCGCGTCGCAGCGCCAGGATCTCGCGCGGTTGCGCGCGGGCAACATCCACCCCGTTGATCAGGATCTGCCCGGAGGCCGCCAGGTAGTTGCCGTAGATCAAGCGCATCAGTGTCGATTTCCCTGCCCCCGACGCGCCGATCAGCCCGACGCATTCGCCGGGATCGACCTGCAAGGAGGCGCCTGTCATGACCGGGATCACCGCGCTGCCCTGGTTGTGCAGGGTGAAGCTCTTGCTCACATTGTCCAGTTTGATCATTGTTCCACCCTCACACTTGCAGCACGCTGGAAACCAGCAATTGGGTATAGGCATGTTGCGGATCGTCCAGCACCTGATCGGTCAGGCCGGTTTCCACCACATGCCCGTCCTTCATCACCATCAGCCGGTCGGCCAGCAACCGGACCACCGCCAGGTCGTGGGTAACGATGATGGCACTCAGCCCCATTTCGCGTACCAGCCCGCGCAGCAGGTCCAGGAGGCGGGCCTGAACCGATACGTCCAGCCCACCGGTGGGTTCATCCATGAAGACCAGTCGCGGACCGGTCACCAGGTTGCGGGCGATCTGCAAACGTTGCTGCATACCGCCGGAAAAAGCCGACGGCCGGTCATCCACACGGTTTTCGGCGATTTCGACCCGGCCCAGCCAGTCGATCGCGCGCTCGCGGATGTTGCCATAGTGACGATCGCCCACCGCCATCAGCCGTTCCCCGATGTTGCCACCGGCGCTGACCGACATGCGCAGACCATCGCGCGCATGCTGATGCACAAAGGCCCAATCGGTGCGGCCCAGCATCCGGCGCTCAGGCTCGGACATTTGCAGCGTATCCATCGGGCCGTCCGCGCGGGTGTCAAAGATCACCTGCCCCCGGTCGGCCTCAAGATGTCCGGCCAGACAATTCAGCAGCGTCGACTTGCCCGAGCCGCTTTCGCCCACGATACCCATGACCTCGCCGGGAAAAAGGTCAAAGCTCACATCGGTGCAGCCGATCCGGGCACCATAGGTTTTCTTGATGTTTCTTACACTCAGAAGCGGTGTCATGTCGCTCACCTGGGGTCATAGGAAAATTCGACCCGATTGCCACCCGGCTCTCGGATCATGAAATGGATCTTGGGGCCTTGGCCCGACGGCTCCGGTGCGAATTCGACCTTCAGCCCCGGCCAATCCCTGATGCCGTCGAAGAGCTTGTTCAGCGCCTCTTCGCTAGGCACCTTGAAGGCCACATGGTGCAGACCCACCTGCGCATGTCGGTCAAAGCCGCGCAGGTCATCGCCCTTCTGTTGCCACAGGGTCAGCACCGCCGACCCGTTGCCGACAAAGACTGACGGATAATCGGGGCGCCCCCCCAGGACATCCCAGCCCAAACCGTCGACAAAGAAGGCGCGCGTGGCCTCCAGATCCGAAACTGTCAGGCCCAGGTGGTCTATGCCTTGCACATAGTCCCGCATCACGCCGCGTCCTCGGTGCCCAGACGGCCCACATGTCCTGCCGCGCGCCGCGACCGGCAGTAATCGGTGTCCGAGCACACGAACATCCGGTTGCCCGCGTCATCCAGGATGACTTCGTCCAGATAGCTGTCTTCGGCCCCGCACAGATCACAGGGGTGATCGGCTTTTGAGGCCTCAAACGGGTAGTCCTCGAAATCCAGCGACACGACCTTGGTATAGGGCGGCACCGCATAGATGCGCTGCTCCCGGCCCGCGCCGAACAATTGGATCGCCGCCATCTCCATCTTCGGATTGTCGAACTTGGGGATCGGGCTGGGGTCCATGACATAGCGGTCCTGCACCATCACCGGATAGGCATAGGAGGTGGCAATGGCCCCGTGCTGCGAAATGTCCTCATACAGCTTCACATGCATCAGGCCGTATTCTTCCAGGCTGTGCATCTTGCGCGTTTCGGTCTCACGCGGCTCAAGAAAGCGCAGAGGTTCCGGGATCGGCACCTGATAGACCAGAATCTGGTCTTCGGTCAGATCCGCTTCGGGGATGCGGTGACGCGTCTGGATCACGCTGGCCTGTTCGGTCTCTTCGGTTGTCGCCACGCCCGCCGTGCGTTCAAAGAACTTGCGGATCGACACCGCGTTGGTGGTGTCATCGGCGCCCTGGTCGATCACTTTCAGCGTGTCCTCCGGCGTCAGCGTCGCCGCCGACACCTGCACGCCACCGGTGCCCCAACCATAGGGCATCGGCATTTCGCGGCTGGCAAACGGCACCTGATAGCCCGGCACGGCCAGTCCTTTCAGGATTGCGCGGCGGATCATCCGCTTGGTCTGTTCGTCCAGATAGGCAAAGTTGTAGTCGTTCATAGCAAGCCTCGTTCGGTCAGGCCCTGTTCCAAAGCCGCGGGAGAGGTGAAATGTATGCCGTCCATGCCGATCGCCCGGGCGCCTTCGACATTGTGCAGCCCGTCATCAACAAAGACGCAGTCCTGAGGGGCCACCCCGGCCCGCTCACACAGCAGATGAAAGATTTCCGGCTGGGGCTTCAGCATCTTTTCCCGGCCAGATACCACCAGCGTGTCGAACACCTCCCCCAAGCGGGGATGAACGCTCACGCCGACGGGCCAGGTTTCCGCCGACCAGTTGGTGATTGCGTGCACCGGTGTGGCCTGCGCCTTCAAACGCTCCAGAATGGCCCAGGTTTCCGGGATCGTGTTCTGGATCGTGCGCGCATAGAGCGACGGGTAAGCCGCCAGCAGACGCTGGTCTTCGGGGGCGTCCAGCTCCAGCGCCATATCGGCAAAGCGTTCGCCCTTGTCCCCGCGCAGGTTGCGCGCCAGAAAATCGGCGCGCTGCATGAAAGCCGTGACTTCGGCCTCCGTTTCCAGCTGCTCAATCCAGGCCAGATGCGGCTGCCAGTCGACCAATACGCCGCCGATGTCGAAAACGACTGCTGAAGGGGTCATTCCGCAGCCTCCCGCGCGGCCAGCGTTTCCGCCAGCTCTGCCGCTTCCCGGCGCAGCTTGCGGACCAGTTCCAGTTCCGACTGGAAGTCCACGTAATGGGGCAGCTTGATGTGCTCCAGAAAGCCGGTCGCCTGAATATTGTCCGAGTGGCTCAGCACGAACTCCTCGTCCTGCGCCGCTGCGCCCAGATTGTCCTCGCCCAGTTCTTTCCAGCGCAACGCCCGATCGACCAGCGCCATGGCGATGGATTTGCGCTCGGATTGGCCAAAGACCAGCCCGTAGCCTCGGGTGAATTGCGGCGGTTCGGTCTTGGAGCCCTTGAACTGGTTGACGGTCTCGCATTCGGTGACTTCGATCTCACCGATCTCGATGGCAAAGCCCAGCTCGGGGATTTCCATCTCCACCGGGCACTTGCCGATCCGTAGTTCCCCCACAAAGGCGTGGTTGCGGGCGTAACCGCGCTGCGTTGAATAGGCCATGCCCAGGATGAAGCCCTCATCCCCGCGTGTCAGCGATTGCAGGCGCAGCGGGCGTGTTGCGGGAAACTCCAGCGGTTCACGCGTCAGGTCCCCCGGCGTTTCATCACTGGCGGCTTCTGTTTGGATGATATCCTCGTCCTTCAGGAACTCGGTGATATGCGGGGTGGCTTCGGTGCGCGGCGTGCCCATTTCGGCCTCCGGCACCTCACCATCTGCGGCCAGTTTGAAATCCAGCAGGCGATGCGTGTAATCGAAGGTCGGGCCAAGCACCTGCCCGCCCGGCGCGTCCTTGAAGGTGGCTGAGATCCGGCGATCACAGGCCATGTCACCGGTTTCAATCGGTTGGGTTGCCCCGAAACGCGGCAGCGTGGTCCGATAGGCCCGGATCAGAAAGATCGCCTCGATCAGGTCGCCACGGGCCTGTTTGATCGCCAGCGCCGCCAGATCGGGATCAAAGAGCGACCCTTCGGCCATCACCCGGTTCACCGCCAGGCTGAGCTGTTCGCGGATCTGCTCCAGCGAAAGCTCCGCGATCGAGGTATCGCCCCGGCGTTCCTCGGCCAGCCAGGCATGCGCGTTTTCGATGGCGCGTTCCCCGCCCTTTACAGCAACATACATGCTCAGCCCTCCATCGACAGCTGCGTGGATCGCGGCAGTGCCGCAACGCGGGTGCCACTGGTGAAGAAGAAATCGACCCCCAGCGGGAACAGCGCGGCATTGCCCTGCAGCACCCCTACATCCGGCAGGTCAAACTGTGCCGTGTCCTTGATCCCCGGCCCACGCAGGGTTGCGCCCGCGTTGGACAGCTCCGCCCGTTCCACGATCAGCGTGGCCGAACGGTCAGGATATTCAGCGGTGCCGATCTTGAACTGATGCAACGGCATCAGGGCATCCCAGCCACCAACCGCGAAATCGGCCTGTCCGGCCTCCACGAAGGGCGCGCCGGTGTGAAAGGTCAGCCAATCCCGCAACTCCGGCGTATCGACGTCCGCCGCCAGATAGATCGAAGTTTCAGGATCGCAGAGCGTCATCAACAGCGTGGCGGCTGCATCGGACAGCGGTCCTGGCGCCTGCGCGCCCGAGATGTCCTGAACCTGGCCGGGACGCGCCATCGCCACCATCGCAGCGCGAAACGCGTGGGACGAGGCGACGGGCACGTTTTTAAACCCACCTGAAAAGGCAATGTTGCTTGGTGCGTTCATGATCAATCTTCCCCTCTGACCAAAGTGAAGAACTCCACCTTGGTGGCGGCGGCTTTGGCCGCGCGCGTGGTGCGTGCCTTGTGCTGCGCGTCTGCCAGCGGGTTCAGGATCTGCGCGCGCAGATCTTCGGAACAATCGGTTTGCATCAGCGCATCCACCTTGGCGGCAATTTCCGCCTTGGCCTTGCTGCGCCCCTGGACATAGCCGTGGCCAACGGTTCCGTTTTCCAGCGCCAGCGAACACCGGGTCACGGTCATCTCGCCCAGGTTGAAGGGCGCACCGGTACCGCCCGCTCGGCCGCGCACCATCACGCCCCCTGCTTCGGGTGTCCGAAGCCATCGGAACGCCGGTGCGCGTCCGCTGTCCTGCCACAGTTGCGCCAGCTGCCCCTCATCCGCCGTCGCCAGCAGGCTGAGCCAGCGCTTGCGGTCCTGGGCTGCAATTTGATCAGTCATCTCTCACTAAGCCTCTTGGCCAGGTTGTCTACATTTTCTATACAACTAGACAAATACTAGATGATTCTGACCCGCGTGAGCAATCCCGCTTGCCATGAAGTTTTGATGACATGCCAAAAACACCGATCTGGAAATCGATCACCATCGCCCTGACCGCCGACATTGCAGAGGGCCGATATGACACCGGGGACAAGCTGCCGACCGAGGCGCAGCTTGCTGCGAAATACGGTGTAAACCGTCACACGGTCCGCCGCGCCTTGGCCGAGATGTCGGACCAGGGACTGGTCCATGCCCGCCGGGGCGCGGGTGTTTTTGTGGCTTCAAAACCAACGGATTACCCGATCGGCCGCCGGGTTCGCTTTCACCAGAACATCTCACGCGGGGGGCAGAGCCCGGCAAAGGTGGTGCTGCATGTGGAAACCCGTTCCTGTGACGCGCGCGAGGCAGAGGCGCTGGATCTGGACCAGGGGGAATTGGTCCATGTCTATGACGGGCTGTCGCTGGCCGACCAGCAGCCCATCGCCCTGTTTCAAAGCGTGTTTCCGGCAGAGCGGATGCCCGAACTGCCCAAGGCGCTGGAGGAGGAAACTTCGGTCACCAGCGCGCTGCGCCGCTGCGGTGTCACCGACTACACCCGCCTTTACACCCGCATCACCGCCAAACACGCCAACGCCACCCATGCGCTGCACCTGCGCATCGCCGAAGGGGCGCCAATCCTGCGCACGGTTGGTGTGAACGTGGATGGTCACGGGATCCCGGTTGAATACGGGCGTACCTGGTTCGCAGGGGATCGCGTCACCCTGACCGTGGGGGATGATTAACCTGCCCCGGCTGACACACAGGCATCAGGCGTATTTCTCCAGAAATTCTTCGGCCGTCATCTTGCGGAAGTCCGGCAGCGCCAGACGCAGTTTGGCATGATCCCAATCCCACCAGGCCAGATCCATCATCCGGTCTGCAATTCCATCCGCATAGCGGTTGCGAATGACCTTCGCCGTAACGCCCGCCACAACCGTGTAGGGCGCCACATCCTTGGTCACGATGGCACCAGAGGCAACAACCGCCCCGTGTCCGATGGTGACTTCGGGCTTGATCATTGCGCCATGCCCGATCCAGGTGTCATGCCCGATGCTGGCGGTCCGGCCTGCCCGATAGGCAAACCAGTCCGCATCATGCTCGGCATCATCCCAGTAATCGGCAGAGCGATAATGGAAATGATGCAGCGACGCCTTTTCCATCGGGTGATCGGTGGCACCGATGCGGGTGAAACTGGCAATGTTTGAAAACTTGCCGATCTCTGCATTGGCGATGTCACAGGTCCGGTCACAATAGCTGAAATCACCGAAGGTGCTGTTGTTGATCCGGCTGCCCGCTCCGATCTCGACATAGGCCCCGAACTGGCTGTTGGTGATATCACAGCCGGGGTGAACAAAGGGCTGGTCGGGACGAAGTCGGGCCATGGATCTACTTTCGCAACGGGGTTTCGGAGTCAGGCCTTCGCGCTTTTGCGCTTGGCCTTCTTTTCGCTGACTTCGCCCTTGATCAGGCGGCGGCGCAGCCAGCCCGAGAACCAATCCATCAGCATGACCATCAGAATGATCAGAACGATGTAATAGGCAACCTCTTCCCAGTCCTTCTGGGTGATGATGGCCTGGGTCAGCAACAGACCGATACCACCGCCGGTGATCGCCCCGATGATCGTTGCGCTGCGGGTGTTGGATTCCAGGAAATAGAGCAGCTGGCTCAGCAGGACGGGCGTCACCTGCGGGATCACGCCGAAGCGATAGCGCTGAATGGCGCGGGCCCCAGTGGATTGCACGCCTTCGATCTGTTTCTGATCGACGTTTTCCAGCGCTTCCGAGAAGATCTTGCCGAAGGTGCCCGTATCAGTGACCAGGATCGCCAGCGCACCGGTCAGCGGACCCGGCCCAAAGGCGCGGCTCAGCACCACGGTCCAGATCAGCGAGTCCACACCGCGCACGAAGTCGAAGACCCGGCGTGTGGCAAAGCGGATCGCACGGATCGGCATGAAGTTGCGGGTGGCCAGGAAGGCCAGCGGCAGCGCGACCAGACCAGCCCCAAGCGTCCCAAGGAAGGCCATCAGCAGAGTTTCGACGATGGCCCAGGCCACGTCCTGGTGCCGCCACATCTTGTTGGTCCAGAAGTCGTTGAAGATGGCACCGGCCTCACCCGATACGGCGCGTCCGGCCAGATCCGGCAGACTCATGCCATGATAAGGGCTGTCGAGGGTGAAGAAGAACAGTTCCCACCCGGTGAAATAGCGGAACACTTCCGAGCGGTTCCGCGTCACGGTCAGACGACCGGCCTCGGTCTTGATGGCCAGACGGTTCTTGGAAACGTTGATCCATTCCGGCACCGGGCCTGCGGGCAATTCAGCCTGCACACCTTTGCTGCGGCTGGGGGTGGCACGGATCAACCCATAGCCCGGAATGTCGTATTCGATAGTTTCGGGTCCGAAGCGGACGACATGGCCGTCCTCCAGGTCGATCACCGTGGTTTCGCCCAAGCTCACCCATTCCGGTGACATTCCGTCCGGGTAGGCGCCCTTGCGCTCACCTTCGATTGCGACGGAAACGGATGCGTCGCGGTTGTCGCGGGTCACATGGGTCTTGTAGCTGTAGCTGTCGCTGACCAGGGTGCGGGCGTTTTCGATGCTGGCCTTCTGCCAGAGCGCGGGGATCTCAAAGGCGAAGAACACATAGCCCAGGTACAGCAGCACAAGAACCGGCAGTGCGAAATTGATGATCCGTTTGCGGGCAAACAGGCGGTCGGTCTCGGATTTCAGGCCTTCGATGCCCAGATCGGTGGAAAAGGTCGTCATGCCTTGGCTCCGTGGGTCAGACGGTCACGCAGATGACCGGACGCTTGGTCGACGATCACGATCGTCGCAAAAAGAAGAACAAAGATTGCGGCAGCTTCATCATAACGCCCCTGCCCCCAGGACATCGAGTTGCGCAGCTCATAGCCGATGCCGCCAGCGCCCACGAACCCCAGGATCGCTGAGGCGCGGATGTTAATCTCGAACCGCAGCAGCGCATAGCTGACGTAGTTCGGGCCGACTTGCGGAATGACACCCAGAAACATCCGCTGCGCCCAGGTCGCGCCCACCGATTGCAGCCCCTCCACGGGTTTCAGGGATGCGTTTTCGTTCACTTCGGAAAACAGCTTGCCCAGCGCGCCCGCGGTGTGGATTGCAATCGCGATCATTGCAGGCACCGGCCCGCCACCAAGCAGAAAGATCAGAACCAGCGCGATGACGATTTCAGGGATGGCGCGGCAGATATCCATGATCCGGCGGAACACCGGGATCAGACGCGGCCAGCGAGCCATGCCACGGGTCGACAACAGCGACAGAACCGTTCCGGCCAGGGCACCGATCAGAGTGGACGCGGCCGCGATGTTCAGCGTTTCGACCAGCGCCGGAAAGAAATGGGCCATGTGGCCCGGCATCAGCGCGATCTTTTCGGCCGCTTCGCCCAGCACCTCGGCCGGGTAATCGAAGAGCCGGCCGATCCCGTCGCTGAACGATCCCGCGTTGCGATCGTCCGCCGTGCGGAAGCCCGCTGCCATCAGGGCAACGAACACCACCAGAAGGATACCACCGTAGACCCGCTTGCGCCGGGTCAGAGCCGTGTAACTTTCTCGGATCTGATCAACCGACATATTGGGTGCGGCGCTTAGGTCTGCCATTGGAATACCCCCGGAAAAAGCGGGGTCCGGCAAAGCTCACCGGACCCCGCATCTTTGGTGCTGAAAATTAGTTGGACTTAAGCTTGCGTGCTTCAATGATCACTTCGTAGGCGTCGTGGCCGATCGGCATCAGGCCTTTCGCCTCACCCGCCAGAACGCCATAGGCGCAATCCGGGTCGATCGACGGCAGCGATGCCATCAGAGCGGTGAATTTGACTTTGACGTCTTCCGGCAGGTCCTTGCGCAGAACGATCGGACCTTCCGGGATCGGCTTCGACTGCCAGATCTGAACCAGGTCGTTCATGTCGACCAGACCGGCGTCCACGGCGCGGCGCAGCGCACCTGAGTTGTAGCCGTCTTCCCAGTTGCCCAGGCCGTCGGCCCAGGTCACACCGCCGTCAACGTCACCGTTGTTCACGGCAACGATGGTCTGCTCGTGACCGCCGGTGAATTTCACTTCACCGAAGTAGTCGCCCGACTCCATCGACGCGCCGGTTGCTTCGGGGATCTCGATCGACGGGATCAGGTACCCCGAGGTCGAGTTGGGATCGCCAAAGCCGAACGCCTTGCCCTTCATGTCTTCCAGCGAGGTGATGCCGCTGTCCTTGCGGGCAAAACCGACCGAGTAGTAGCCGTAGCCACCGTCGTTGTTCACCTTGACCAGGATCGGCTCAACCGCTTCGGGGTCCGACAGATAGGTCTTAGCATAGCCCGATGCGCCCAGCCACGCCATGTCGATGGTGCCGCCCAGCAGGCCCTGGATCACGCCGTTGTAGTCGGCCGGGGCGAACAGCTTGGTTTCAACGCCCAGCAGCTCTTCGGTTGCGGTGCGCAGGCATTCGTTGTTGTTCAGACGGTCCTGAGCGTTTTCACCGCCCAGCAGACCGATGCGGAATTCGCTGATGGTGTCTGCTGCCAGGGCGGGGGTTGCCAGGGCGGTGGTCGCCGCGAGGGCTGCGATCAGTTTTTTCATCTTTTCCAAGCTCCGTTCGGTTAAGCCCCGGATTTCAGTTCAGTGTCCGGGTGATGAATTTATGGATTGGGGTGTCAGGCCGTCTGAACCGCCAGGCGGGCGGTTGCTTCGGTCTTTTCAAGGGTGTCGATCTCGGTCGAGGTGGCGGCTTCGGAGAAGTCGCTGCCCGCGCCATAGATTTCGCGGGCCACGCCGGTGGTCAGCTGTTCGGGCAGACCATCGAACACGATCCGGCCGTCCCGCATGCCGATGACCCGGTCGCAATAGCGGCGCGCCGTATCCAGCGTGTGCAGGTTGGCAATCACGGTACGCCCGTCTTCTTCGTGGATGCGGCGGAGCGCTTCCATGACGGTCTGTGCGTTCATCGGGTCAAGCGAGGCAATCGGCTCATCCGCCAGGATGATGCGCGGATCCTGCATGAGCGCACGGGCAATCGCCACGCGCTGCTGCTGGCCGCCCGACAGGGCCTCGGCCCGTTTGGCTGCGTGCTGGGCGATCCCCAGGCGATCCAGGATGTCGATCGCACGATGGATGTCTTCCATCGGATACAGGTTGAACATGGTGGTCAGAACCGAATGCCGGTTCAGCGTGCCGTGCAGCACGTTGGAAACCACATCCATGCGCGGAACCAGATTGAACTGCTGGAAGATCATCGCGCAGTCGGATTGCCATTCCCGCTTGTCCCGGCCCTTCAGGGCGGTGATGTCACGCCCCTCGAACAGGATCCGGCCCTCGGTGGCATCACTCAACCGGTTGATCATGCGCAACAGGGTTGATTTACCTGCACCGGAACGGCCGATGATGCCGATCATACAAGGCTTGTCGACGTCCAGAGTAGCGGAATCCACCGCTTTGTTCGCTCCGAACTGTTTGGTTAGTTTGTCAATGCGTAGCACGTGCCACCCCCGGATCTTTCCGGCAGTGCAATAGGGAAGACTCTCAAACAGTTTGTGAAAGCCCGGTGAAACTTTTGTAACGCACGTCAGAGGCGGACAAATGTGGCTGCGCAAAGTTTCCCTGCCAGCAAGCCTGTATCACGTGGCCTTTCGTGATCTGTTTAACCGACGTCCTTGACGAGACGTCCGACAAGGTGCGGCGTTGATCACGAATTCCAAGGCACCCTATCGCCGGAGGCGGATCGGCGGTATACGCGCGGGCGACTCACATACAAGCAGGTGCTGCCATGAGCTTTGACCGCAACATCAAGATCGCCCCCTCCATCCTGTCCGCCGACTTCGCCAATTTCGGCCAGGAAATCCAGGCCATCGAGGCGCAGGGCGCGGATTGGGTCCACGTGGATGTCATGGACGGCCACTTCGTGCCGAACCTGACCTTCGGCCCAATGGCCGTCAAAGCCTTCCGCCCGCATGTGAAAACGGTGATGGACGTGCACCTGATGATCGCCCCCGTCGATCCTTATATTGACGCCTATGCTGACGCGGGCGCCGACGTGCTGACCGCCCATGTCGAGGCCGGACCGCACATCCACCGCACCCTTCAGGCGATCCGCGGTGCGGGTATGAAGGCCGGCGTGGCGCTGAACCCCGGCACCCCTGCCGAAGCGGTTGCGCATCTGCTGGACCTGACCGACCTGATCTGCGTGATGACCGTGAACCCGGGCTTTGGCGGCCAGAAGTTCATCGACATGACCGGCAAGGTGCGTCAGCTGCGCGAGATGATCGGAGACCGACCGGTCCATATCGAAATCGATGGAGGCGTGGATCCAAAGACCGCACCGCTGGTGGCCCAGGCAGGAGCCGATGTTCTGGTCGCCGGATCCGCGGTCTTCAAAGGCGGATCAGTCACCAACCCTGAGGTTTACGGTGAAAACATCCGCGGCATCCGCGCCGCTGCGGAAGGTGTCTGGGCCTGATATCGGGCCAGACCAAAAAGAAGTGGGGCGCGGATCGCGCCCCAATACATGCTCCGAGCCACGCCCCGGATCACGCGCTGCACCGGGTCTACTTGCGGATCCGTTTGAAGATCCCCGCCGCAGTGGCCAGCAGCTGCCCCTCTTCGTCGCGCAGTTCCCCATTCACGTAGGAAATGGAACGGCCGCCGCCCGTGGGCTGCGCGGTTGCCGTCACGCGCCCGCCGCGTCCCGCGCCAACATAGTTGATGTTCAACGACACGGTCACCAGAGCAGCGTGGTTTTCGGGGTCGAAGTAATGGGACGCCGTGTTCCCGCACACGACATCCAGCACCGTGGCCACCATGCCACCATGCAGGATCCCATGCCGGTTCATGTGTTTGGCTTCCAGGTCCAGCGTGACCGTACAAACCCCGGTGTCCTTGTCCAGGCGGGTCTTGTAGCCCACCATCTGCTGGCAACCGGGGTCCTCGATCATCCAGGGTTCTGCGTCAGACGCTGAGGGCAATGAACTGCTCCAGATGGTAATCCGTATCTCCGAACCGGTGATCGGCCATCACGATGCGTTTCGCAAGATGGGCCAGCTCATATTCCTGGGTCATGGCGATCCCGCCGTGCATCTGGATGGTGTCCTCGGCCACCATCCGCCCGGCCCGCCCGATCAGGTTGCGCGCAGCCGCCACATGCCGGTCGCGCATCCGCGCCTCATCGGCCAGATGTCCGGCAACATTGATTGTCGCTGAACGTGCCTGTTCCAGCTCGATCCACAGGTCCGCCATCCGGTGCTGCAACACCTGGAAGGTGCCAATCGGACGCCCGAATTGCTGACGGGTCAGCAGATAGCCGCGGGTCAGTTCGGTCGCCGCCTCCATGGCCCCCAGGGTTTCGGCGGCAAGCGCCACCGAGGCGGCCGCCGCACGCTCGACAATCGCCGGGAAAGCAGCACCCGCTGCGCCCAGCCGCGCCGTTGCGGGCAGGCGCACCTGATCCAGATCCACTTCTGCCGCGCGGCCACCGGCCAGCAGGGGATAGCCGCGCAACGACACGCCGGGTGCATCGCGCGGCACAAGCACCAGCGAGATCCCGTCCGCATCTCCGGCCTCACCGCTTTCACGGGCGGAGACAACCAGCATCTCTGCGGCCTCGGCGTTGACCACCACAGCCTTGCGCCCGCTCAGCGTCAGCGTGCCATCCTCTTCGGTCAGAGTGGTTGTCACGCGGCTCAGGTCATACCGCCCCCCCGGTTCGGAATGGGCAAAACCCAGTTGCAGATCCCCAGCGATGACCCGCTCAACCAGCGCCTGTTGCTCAGCATTTCCCAACGCGGCGATCAGTCCCCCGCCCAGCACCGCCGTGTCCAGAAACGGCTCCACCACGCCAGCGCGCCCCAGTTCCTCGAACACGGTGGTGATGTCGAAACCGGCCCCGCCAAAACCGCCCTGTTCTTCCGTGAACAGCGCGCCAACAACGCCCAGTTCGGACAGCTGCGCCCAGATCTCGGCCGAAAAGCCCTGATCACTGCCGATGA
The DNA here is from genome assembly GCA_022763485.1 of Paracoccaceae bacterium. Lineage (GTDB taxonomy): Bacteria > Pseudomonadota > Alphaproteobacteria > Rhodobacterales > Rhodobacteraceae > Aliisedimentitalea. The sequence continues at coordinate 86,727 of JALEGX010000145.1, forward strand.
TCCCGTTGCGCACTTCGGTGGTGTAGCGGTCGGCCAGGAAACGCCGCAGGCTGTCCTGCAGCATCTGCCGTTCTTCGGTCAGCTCAAAATTCATGCTCCGCCTCCCAGTTTGACCTTGGCGATGATATTGCGCTGGATCTCATTCGATCCGCCAAAGATCGAAAGCTTGCGATTGTTGAAATACTGCGGCGAAACCTGTTCGGCCCCTTCCGGACCAATCGGAGGTTCATTGCCGCCTTCCACCGCTTCGGATGCGAAGGGCATTGCATAGAGCCCTGCGGCACGGCGCGCCAAATCGTTGATTTCCTGACGGATGATCGTGCCTTTGACCTTCAGCATCGAGCTTTCCACACCCGGTGCCTGGCCACTTGCCGCCCTAGAGATGATGCGCAGATTGGTCGTAGACATCGCCATCAGATCAATTTCGGCCTTGGCCAGCCGCGCTGCGAAATGCGGGTTTTCGATCAGCGGACGCCCGCCGGACATTTCGGCCCGCGCCATGCGTTTGACCGCGTCCAGCCCCGCCTGGCTGAACCCGACACCGGCGATATTGGTCCGTTCGTGGGTCAGCAGGTATTTCGCATAGGTCCAGCCCCGGTTTTCCTCACCCACCAGGTTTTCGACAGGCACCCGGACATCGGTGAACCAGACTTCATTCACCTCATGCGTACCGTCCAGCAGAATGATCGGACGCACTTCGACACCCGGCGTATCCATATCGATCAACAGGAAGGAAATGCCCTCCTGCTGCTTGGCCTCCGGATTTGTGCGCACAAGGCAGAAGATCCAGTTGGCGTGTTGTCCCAATGTGGTCCAGGTCTTCTGGCCGTTGACCACATAGTGATCCCCTTCTCGGACCGCCTTGGTCTTAAGCGAGGCCAGATCCGACCCGGCCCCGGGCTCCGAGTAGCCCTGACACCACCAGTCCTCGCCTGACAGGATACGCGGCAGGTAATGATCCTGCTGTGTCTTGGAGCCGAATTTCTGCAACACGGGCGCCAGCATGGTCAGCCCGAACGGCACGACACGTGGTGCATGGGCACGGCAGCATTCCTCTTCGAAGATGTGCCGCTGCACCGCATTCCATTCACAGCCGCCGAACTCGCGGGGCCAGTTCGGGGCCAGCCATCCCTGTTCATTCAGGATCGCGTGCCAGCGATCATGTCCTTCCTTGCCCAGGCTGCGCCCCTCGCGCACGGCGTCGGACATGTCCTGTGGAAGTTTCTCGTCCAGAAACCTCCTGACTTCATCGCGAAAGGCCAGTTCCTCGGCGGAATAACTCAAGTCCATGCAGTTCCTCCCAGACAACATGTTGGATGCGAGGCTCTGCCTCGCGCTCCGGAGTATTTGCAACGAGAAGAAGCAAGAGTGAGCCAAGTCTTCTTCTCGTGTGAAATACTCCGGGGGTCAGGGGGCAGCGCCCCCTGCACGTTCAGTAGATTTCGAACAGACCGGCCGCGCCCATGCCACCACCGATACACATGGTAACCACGCCCAGTTTGGACCCGCGGCGCTTACCCTCCAGCAGCAGGTGCCCGGCCAGGCGCGCACCGGTCATGCCGAAGGGGTGACCGATTGCGATCGACCCGCCGTTGACGTTGTATTTCTCCGGGTCGATTTCCAGGCGGTCGCGGGAATAGAGACACTGGCTGGCGAAGGCCTCGTTCAGTTCCCACAGGTCGATGTCATTCACCTTCAGGCCATGACGCTCCAGCAGGCGCGGCACTGCGAAGACGGGACCGATGCCCATTTCATCCGGCTCACATCCTGCGACGGCAAAGCCCTTGAAAGCGCCCAGCGGCTCAAGACCGCGCTTTTCAGCTTCGGCAGCTTCCATCAGCACCAGAGCGGCGGCACCGTCGCTCAGTTGCGAGGCATTGCCCGCAGTGACGAAGTTGCCTTCGCCGCGAACCGGATCCAGCCCCGCCAATCCCTCCATCGTGGTGCTGGGGCGGTTGCATTCATCGCGGTCCACGACAACTTCGCGCTGCGAAATTTCGCCCGTTTCCTTGTCTTTGACTGCCATGGTGGTGGTCATCGGCACGATTTCGTCGGCGAATTTGCCAGCGTCCTGCGCCGCAGCCATGCGCTGCTGGCTCTGCAAGGAAAACTCGTCCTGATATTCGCGGCTCAGACCATAGCGTTGCGCGACGATATCGGCGGTTTCGATCATCGCCATGTAGATCGCCGGCTTGTGCTCCTGGATCCAGGCCTCGGGCGCGGGGCGGGTCTTGGGCTGCACCATCGAGATGCTTTCCACCCCTCCGGCGACCATCGGACCTGCGCCGTCCTGGGTGATGGCATTGGCCGCCAGCGCAATCGTCTGCAGGCCGGATGAGCAGAAGCGGTTCACGGTCATGCCTGATGCGGTGATCGGAAGGCCTGCGCGGATGGCGATCTGGCGACCGATGTTGCCACCGGTTTCGCCTTCGGGGAAGCCGCAACCGATGATGCAGTCCTCGATTTCGGCACCGGTCAGCCCGGCCCGTTCCACGGCAGAGTTGACCGCATGGCCGCCCATGGTAGCACCGTGGGTCATGTTGAACGACCCGCGGAAGGATTTGGCCAGCCCGGTGCGGGCGGTGGATACGATAACGGCTTGTTTCATCACGAGGCTTCCTTGTTCAGATCGTCAAAGCTGCGGCGCTCGGCCACCAGTTGTTCCAGCAGGGGGGCGGGCTGCCAGAAATAGTCATCGGCTTCAGCGTAGCGCTTGATGTCAGCCAGAAGTTCCGGCAGCCCCACGATATCTGCCCATTTCAGCGGGCCGCCGCGATAGCGCGGGAAGCCGTAACCGAACAGCAGGGTCATATCGACATCCAGCGGCCGTCGGGCGATGCCCTCGCCCACCACCTTGGCGGCTTCATTGACCATGGCCGCCATGTATTTGCGGACAATTTCTTCGTCCGTGAAGGCGCGTGGGGTGATCCCCTTCTCTGCCCGTTCGGCCTCGATCAGCTCCATGACTTCCGGGTTCGGCGTGCCACCGCGTTTTCCGGCCTCATACACATAGTAGCCCTTGCCGGTCTTCTGGCCAAAGTTGCCCCCTTCGCAGAGCTTGTCTGCATAGGAGCTGTCGCGTGCGCGCGGGTCCATACCTTCGGCGCGTTTGCGCTTGCGCACGGCCCAGCCGATATCCAGCCCGGCCAGGTCGGACACCGCAAACGGCCCCATGGCAAAACCGAAATCGGTCAGCGCCTTGTCGATCTGGAACGGCGAGGCACCATCCAGAACCATGTGATCTGCGGCAGTGCGATAGGTGGCAAGGATGCGGTTGCCGATAAACCCGTCACAGACCCCGGCACGGACCGAGATTTTATTGAGCTTCTTGCCCAGTTCGAACCCCGTCGCCACCACATCAAGGGCGGTCTCGTCGGCGACCACGACCTCAAGCAGTTTCATTACGTGGGCAGGCGAGAAGAAATGCAGGCCAATGACGTCCTGAGGACGGCTGGTGCAGGCGGCGATTTCATTGACGTCCAGATAAGAGGTGTTGGAGGCCAGAATGGCGCCCGGCTTGCACACGGCGTCCAGCTTGGTGAAGACCTGTTTCTTGACGTCCATGTCTTCGAACACCGCTTCGATCACCAGATCCACCTGGGCCAGCGCGTCATAATCGATGGCCATCGTCAGCGCGTCATTGGTCAGCGCGTCGAATTTTTCCTGGCTGATTTTGCCACGCTTCAGCGCCCCCTGAAGATTGCCCTGAATACGGCCCTTGGCCGCATCAGCCGCATCCTGGTTCATTTCCAGCAGGGTGACGCGGATCCCGGCCAGCAGCGCGGCAGTCGCGATGCCAGCGCCCATGGTGCCGCCGCCGATGACCCCAACAGTATCCAGCGCACGCGGTGCCACACCTTTGAGCTCGGGCAACTTCGACACAGCGCGTTCAGAGAAGAACGCGTGGATCAGCCCAAGGCGCTGGTCCGAGTTCATCAGTTCCATGAACAGTTCACGCTCACGCTTCAGGCCCGCTTCGAAGCTTTCCGCTTCGCACCCTGCCTGGATCGATCGAACGGCCGTGGCGGGGGATTGCTGGCCCCGGCCCTTCTTGAGCACGGCATCATAGACCGCGTCGAAATCCACCGGGGTCGGCGCGGGCATCTCACCCACGGCGCGGCGCTCTGCCCCGCTGTCCAGCAGCGATTTCGTATAGGCCAGACCGATCTCACGCGGGTCACCGTCTTCGACCTTGTCCAGAATGCCCAGTTTCAGGGCTTCGGCGGCGCCGACATGACGGCCCGACGTGATCAGGTCCAAGGCGGCCTCAACACCTGTCACACGCGGCAGGCGCTGCGTGCCGCCCGCCCCCGGCAGGATGCCAAGATGCACTTCGGGCAGGCCAACTTTGGCCGTGGGCACCGCGATGCGGTAGTGGCAGGACAGCGCCACTTCAAGCCCACCACCCAGCGCGGTGCCATGCAGCGACGACACGACCAGAAGCGGCGAGGCTTCGATCCGGGAACACAGGTCCGGCAGGAAGGGATCCAGCGGTGCCTTGCCGAATTCCCGAATGTCAGCACCGGCAAAATAGGTGCGCCCGTCCCCATAGATCAGAACGGCCTTTGCCCCTTCGGATTCTGCGCGTTCGATCCCGGCCTGAAGGCCGCGGCGTACATCCACACCCAGCGCATTGACCGGTGGGTTCTGCGCCTTCAGAACAGCAATGTCTCCGACACGTTCATAGGCGATGGCTTCCGTCATGTGTTTCCCTCTTTTGCTCGGCCAATGCGATCCTGGACCGGTTGGCTCCAACACGTTGCGGAACAGCGTTCCGCAGCCCTTTTCAAAGTTGTAGTCAGCAAAGATGCCCGGGCGCAAACCCGCAGTGCCGTTCCGCAAACAAACCTTGCGTCACATTCGACCGACTGGACGGTTTATTATCAGGTCAGAGCAATTGGAACAATGCGGCATTCGAGGGTCAATGCCGCATTGTCGGAGGTCGTCAGCTCAGATTACGGCCTGTTCGACCAGCAGTTTGCCCTGCGCAATGCGTTCAAAGCCAAAGGGGCTGAGGTCCAGTGTTTCATAGCGTCCCGAAACGATCCATTCGGCCAGCCCGCGCCCCATTGCAGGGGATTGCTGGAAGCCGTGGCCCGAGAACCCGTTGACCAGCAGGAAGTTCGGCAGTTCCGGGTGCGGGCCGACCAGCGCGTTCTGGTCCAGCGTGTTATAGGCATAATGCCCAACCCAGCTTTGCACCACGCGCAGCGCTTCGAACTGCGGAATACGCGTGGCCACGGCGGGCCAGACCTTGTCCATCCAGAGACCGAGATCTTCGACGAAATCATCGGGCGCAACGGCAATGTCTTCGTCGGGGGCTGCGCCGATCATGTAATACTGCCCGTCCGTGCGCATATGTACGCCGGACGGGTCCACGGTCAGCGGCAGGTCCTGATCCAGCGGGTTTTCCGCCTCTACCACATAGGTGTAGCGCTTGCGTGGCTCGATCGGCAGGGACAGCCCCGCCATTCCGGCGACGCCCGCAGCGCGGGGTCCTGCTGCGTTGACCACGACTCCACAGCCGATCACCGACCCATCGGCCAGTTTGACCCCTGTGGCGCGATCGGCGCTGCGCTCGATACCCACGACTTCGTTCTGCACGAATTCGACCCCGGCATCCCGCGCCTTGCGTTTCCACCAGTCAAACATCGTGCCACCGTCAAAATAGCCCTCATCCGCGGTGCCAAGAGACCCGATCCGCACCCCATCCAGATCATAGAACGGAAACCGCTCTGCCAACTGTTCGGGCGTCAGGATTTCGGTCGCCGCCCCATTTTCATTCTGCAGCTGCGCGGCGGCGCGCAGGTTCTGCTCGCCTTCGGCGCTGCCTGCCAGATAGAGATAGCCGAATTCGTGCAGCTTGATGTCCGGCACATCCGGATCACCGCCAAGATTGGCACGGAAGTTGCGAATGTAGTCGACACCAAACTGGCTGACCTGCACGTTGATCGCGGTGGTAAACTGCTGGCGGATGCACGAGTTGGTATGCGCGGTCGAGCAGAGCTCGTAGCTCGGGTCACGTTCCACCACCAGAACCGATCCGTCAAACCCCGGGTGGGCCGACAGAAACCATGCCGTAGAGGCGCCCATCATGGCCCCCCCAATGATGACAACGTCGTATTTGCTTTGGGACGGAGCGCTCGCGAACTTCATGATTACACCGGGAAAAATTTCTGACGTTGCAGGTTTATCCGGTCTTCTTTTTGAAACAAGCCCCTTTGATCGCCCAACCCGCAAGGCCAGTCCTTCCCGGCAATGCCCGCCGGGAAGGACCAGAGGTTTTCAGCCTTCGGGATCAGGTTTTGATCGTCCCATCCGCCAGCCACTGATCAAAGATCTCAAGCGCCCGGTCGGTGAAGGCCGGTAGTGCCCCGTGGGGTGGTGTAAGAGGCCGCGCGCGAAGCCCTTGGCGTAGCGCAGCGCGCGGCCGGGCTGGCGGCCATCGCGCTTCTTCGT
>JALEGX010000146.1 GCA_022763485.1 Paracoccaceae bacterium
AACAGCTGGGCGGGATGCGCGGCCTGATGGCGAAGCCGAACGGCGACATCATCGAGACCCCGATCATCTCGAACTTTAAAGAAGGTCTGACCGTTCTCGAGTACTTCAACTCGACCCACGGCGCCCGTAAGGGTCTGTCGGATACCGCTCTGAAGACGGCGAACTCGGGTTACCTGACCCGTCGTCTGGTGGACGTGGCTCAGGACTGCATCGTGCGCGATCACGACTGTGGCACCGAGAACGCGATCACCGTCGAAGCGGCTGTCAACGATGGTGAGGTTGTTGCGTCGATCGGCGAGCGTATCCTGGGCCGTGTTGCGGCTGAGGACATCAAGAAGCCCGGCACCGATGACATCCTGGTGGCCATTGGCCAGCTGATCGATGAACGCATGGCGGACACCATCGAAGAGGCCGGTGTTCAGACTGCGCGCATCCGCTCGCCGCTGACCTGTGAGGCCGAAGAGGGCGTCTGCGCCATGTGCTACGGTCGTGACCTGGCGCGCGGCACCATGGTGAACACCGGCGAAGCCGTCGGTATCATCGCGGCGCAGTCGATCGGTGAACCCGGCACGCAGCTGACGATGCGGACCTTCCACATCGGCGGCGTTGCGCAGGGTGGCCAGCAGTCGTTCCTGGAAGCCAGCCAGGAAGGTGTGATCGTCTTCGAAAACGCCAACGTCCTGGACAACGCCAATGGCGAGACCATGGTCATGGGCCGCAACATGAAGCTGATCATCCAGGACGAGCACGGCGAAGAGCGTGCCAGCCACAAGCTGGGCTACGGTTCGAAGCTGTTCGTCAAGGAAGGCCAGCAGATTGCCCGTGGCGACAAACTGTTCGAGTGGGACCCCTACACTCTGCCGATCCTGGCCGAGAAGGCCGGTACCGCCAAGTTTGTCGACCTGGTTTCGGGTATCGCGGTCCGTGATGAGACCGACGATGCAACCGGCATGACCCAGAAGATCGTGATCGACTGGCGTGCGGCACCGAAAGGCAACGAGCTGAAGCCGGAAATCATCCTGGTGGATGAGGATGGCGAGCCGGTCCGCAACGATGCGGGCAACCCGGTTCACTACCCGATGTCGGTTGACGCCATTCTGTCGGTCGAAGACGGTCAGAAAGTCGATGCAGGTGACGTTGTTGCGCGTATCCCGCGCGAAGGTGCCAAGACCAAGGACATCACCGGTGGTCTGCCGCGCGTTGCCGAACTGTTCGAAGCTCGTCGTCCGAAGGACCACGCAATCATCGCTGAACAGGATGGTTACGTGCGTTTCGGTCGCGACTACAAGAACAAGCGTCGTATCACCATCGAGCCCAGCGACGAGTCGATGGAAGCGGTCGAATACATGGTGCCCAAGGGCAAGCACATCCCGGTGCAGGAAGGCGACTTCGTGCAGAAGGGCGACTACATCATGGACGGCAACCCCGCGCCGCATGACATCCTGTCCATCATGGGTGTCGAAGCGCTGGCGAACTACATGATCGACGAAGTCCAGGACGTGTATCGCCTGCAAGGTGTGAAGATCAACGACAAGCACATCGAAGTCATCGTGCGTCAGATGCTGCAGAAGTGGGAGATCCTGGACTCGGGTGACACCACGCTGCTGAAGGGCGAGCATGTCGACAAACAGGAGTTTGACGCGGCATGTGAAAAAGCGATCGCCAAAGGTGGGCGTCCGGCGCAGGGTGAACCGATCCTGCTGGGTATCACCAAGGCGTCGTTGCAGACCCGTTCGTTCATCTCGGCGGCGTCGTTCCAGGAAACCACCCGCGTGCTGACCGAAGCGTCGGTACAGGGCAAGAAGGACAAACTGGTCGGTCTGAAGGAAAACGTCATCGTTGGCCGTCTGATCCCCGCCGGTACCGGTGGGGCAACCCAGCGTGTCCGTCACATTGCATCGCAGCGTGACAACGTGGTTCTGGAAGCGCGTCGTGAAGAGGCCGAAGCCGCAGCAGCACTGGCCGCTCCGGTCATGGACGACGACATCATCGGTGGTGACGAATTCGACACCCTGGTGGATACGCCGGAAAGCCGCGAGTAATTCCGGCCAGATGTGAAGACATTGAAAGCCCCGCCCTTTGGCGGGGCTTTTCCTTTTGGGCACCACGTTTTGGCCACTTTGTTCCGGCACGGTTTCTGGCAACCCAAACCAGAGTTGTGTCGGTGATGTCTGAGTCTGTCGTTCAAGTAAAAATCGTTATCCGGTTCTCCTATCCTTCCATCGGGGGCTTCGCGACTGCCGCGATGAACCGCAGGGACATGCTTGCGCAGCTCTATGATCCGGACCGGTTGGAACGGCGGTTTGCCCTGTTCGAAACCCTGACCCTGCCGTCCTTGCAGGCGCAGAACGATGTGGATTTCCAGACCTGCATCCTGATCGGAGAGGATTTGCCGGACCCGTATTTTGACCGTCTGCGTCATGGGGTCAGGGACCTCAGGGGATGCCGGATCTTGGTGATGCCACCGCGTGACCATTACCGGGCCGTGACCAAGGGCTTCGGCTATCTGCCGAACCGGGAGGCTGCGACCCACACGGCAACCGTGCGCATGGATGACGATGATGCCATCCACGCCGACACAGTAGGACGCATTCGCAAGGTATCGGAACGGATGCTGGAAATCCGCGATCCCGCTTCGCCCTTCGTGGTGGGGTTCAACCGGGGCTACTTTCTGGAGCTTTCCCCGGACAATGCCCAGTTGTCCGAAGTCTTCGAAACCACGCCGTTGGGCATCGGGCTGGCGCTGGTTGCACCCGTTGGGGACAAGGTGAACATCTATCGCCGCAATCACCGGAAGCTTCCGCGCTTTTTCGATTGCTACACGGAACTCGCTCGGCCGATGTTCATCCGCACCGTGCATCAGGACAACGATTCCGGGGCCTATGCCTCGGGCGGTCGTGATGACGTCCCGCGCCGGGATGTGGACGATTTACTGAGATCTGAGTTTGGCGTAGACCCTAGTCTGTTGGACCAGTTGGGGAGAGCTGAGCATGTCGCCAAATTTTCTCGGGGCGCTGCTCATGATGGGCAGTATGGCGGCCTTCACCTTCAATGACACACTGGTCAAGGTGATCGGTGGTCAGCTGCCGCTGTTTCAGATCATTTCGCTGCGGGGCCTGCTGGCAACCTCATTGATTTTCCTTCTCGCGCGGACGTTGGGCAAGCTCAGGTTCAACCTGCAGCGGCGTGACTGGGGGCTGGTTGCCGCGCGCTGTGCTTCTGAAATCGGAGCGACTTATTGCTTCCTTGCTGCGCTGATGATCATGCCGATCGCCAATATCACCGCTGTCTTGCAGGCCTTGCCCCTGACCGTGACGCTGGGGGCGGCGGTTTTCTTGGGCGAAGAGGTCGGATGGCGGCGCATGGCGGCGATCCTTCTGGGCTTTTGTGGCGTTCTGCTGATCGTCCGGCCCGGCCCGGATGGCTTTAGCGAGGGCGCGCTCTATGCGCTGCTGGCGGTGGCCTTTGTCACGGCGCGTGACCTGACCACCCGGCGAATGTCCAGCGAGGTTCCCTCGCTCACGGTGACGTTGCTGGCTTCGATCTCGGTCACGGTGTTCGCGCTGATCTGCTCGCTTGGGGTTGAGTGGGAGCCGGTGAGCCTGTCTCAGGTCATGCTCCTTGCGGGGGCAGCGGTCTTCATCCTGGGGGGGTATTCGCTGAGCGTGATGGTCATGCGGGTGGGCGAGATTTCGTTCGTCAGCCCGTTCCGCTACACCGGGTTGATCTGGGCCATATTGCTGGGATGGCTGGTCTTTGGGGACTGGCCGGATGGGCTGACCCTATTGGGGGCGGTCATCGTTGTCGGAACAGGATTGTTCACCGTGATCAGGGAGCGGCGTCAGGCACAGGCTGCGCAAAAACCCGTTTGACCTGCGCATTGTCGATGTTGAACCGGGCGCGCAAATGCAGCGCCTCGGCATCTGAGACCGGGTGAACATCAATCTCGGGCCCGCGCCCTTTGCTGCGGGAGTCGTTGAACCCATTGTGCCCGCGCATCCACATGTCCGTGTCCGGGAAGGTCAGCGTCGGGGTTTCGCGCCATAGCATGTGATGGCCGTGCTGCATGATCGTCTGTTCGTTTCCGGCCCCGATCACCGCGCCCAATGCAATTGCCGTGTATTGATATCGGTCTTCCTGGATCTTCAGCCCGTTCGCATCGGCGGTGTAGATGTAGCCGCGATTGAAATCGATGGTCGAAAACGGCTCATGTTGCCAAAGCGGCTCCATAGCAGTGGCGGCCTGTTTGGCGCGCTCCACGAAGTCCACCCCCATGGCGTCATCGTCGTCCAGGCGGAATTGCAGGGATGGCGCGTCAAAATCGGATCGGGCAGAGTTGATGGCCCGCGACATGACCGGCCGGTGCCGTTTGGGAGGCAGTGCCTTGATCTTGATGTTGGAATAAGGCGACACCAGTTTGTGCAGCCGTTCCAGGTAGAGATCGGGAAAACACTGGCCGATCACGATCAGCATGGTGAAATCGGGATCGGTCTGACCGATGATCGACGGCAGGCAAACCGATTCAAACAGCCGAAAGCGCCCCTCCATACGCTCAGGCTGGTAGAGATAGGCACGCCGTTCCTCCAGCGTGTCATGCCCGACCTTGTAGCCACCAAGCCCGACGTATGAGAATCGGCACAAGCCGATGGTCTCAATCGTGCGGCTTCGTTCAATTGAGTCAGCCATTGGCGAAAACACCTTTGACGTGGTCTTCGTCGATCGCGAAACGCGCCACGAACTCTCCCTTTTGGTCTTCGCTGATCGGTTCAACGGGCACAGCGTGGGCCTTCTTCGCCTGCCGGGAGTCATTGAAGCGGCTGTGCGTGCGCACCCACATCGGCTCGTTTCCGTAGCTGACCACCGGCATGAAGCGGTTCAACTTGTTATGGGCGAAGTTCATGATGGTCGTCGGGTCATTGCCCCGAACATGCATCCCCAGCGAGGCCACATTGAGCGGGCGATAAACTTGTTGCGCGTGAATGCCGTCAGCGCCCACCTCTACCACATATCCGTTTTGCCAATCATAGGCGACGGTCCGGTACCGCGCGCGCAGCGCAACGGTGTCATCCACGGCCTCGCGCAGCTGGCGCACGAAATCGACCGAGACAGCGTCATCATCGTCATGACGGAATTGCAGGCAGGGTTTCGATGGATCCCTGCGCGCCGCGTTCAGGATGCGCTTCATGACCGGGCGTTGCTGATCGGGAGCATGCGCCTGGATCTGGACCTGCGGCATACCGGCGGTCAGATCATGCAAACGGTCCACATGCCGCTTTGGCAACTGATCCCCGATGACGATGATCAGGTCGAAATTCGGGTCGATCTGTTCGCGAAGGCAGGGTAGGGCGATGGTTTCGAACAGACGAAAGCGTTCTTCCAGCCGGGTCTCATCATAGAGATATGCAATCCGCTCTTCGATCGTGTCGTGTTCGACCTGAAATCCACCGTAGGCGGGGTAGGAAAAACGGCATAAGCCGATTACCTGCATGTCCTGACTGTTCATTCACAAATTCCTTGGTGCACTACGGAACGACCTTTGCACTGTGCCGGAAAGCGTGCAACCGCAACGTGCGTCCGGGGGGTGCTGTTGACAGATCGCCCGACTCCCCCTATACGCGCGTCTATCTCGGCATCGGGAGGATTCCCAAAGGCCGATTTCTATAACCCAGTGGTCAAGATCCAGGGCGCCTTTATTGCCCCGATCCTCTGCTAAACCACCGCGTCGTCTCACCTCGGAATGGGAGCGCCGCGGGTTTTGTGCATGCGGACGCGTGTGTACGGGAAGCTATCGAACCGCACGCGCCGGCGTGCATGACATGAGTTGCGAAACGGGGAAAGAACCGGAATGCCAACGATCCAACAGCTGATCCGCAAGCCGCGGCAGCCGAAAGTGAAACGCTCGAAATCCATGCACCTGGAGCAGTGCCCGCAGAAACGCGGCGTCTGCACCCGTGTGTACACCACCACTCCGAAGAAACCGAACTCGGCAATGCGTAAAGTTGCCAAGGTTCGCCTGACCAACGGCTTCGAAGTGATTTCCTACATCCCCGGTGAAAGCCACAACCTTCAGGAGCACTCTGTGGTTCTGATCCGTGGCGGCCGTGTAAAAGACCTTCCGGGTGTCCGTTACCACATCCTGCGCGGTGTTCTGGATACCCAGGGCGTCAAAGACCGTAAGCAACGCCGTTCGAAGTACGGCGCAAAGCGTCCCAAGTAAGAAGGAGAGGCCGAGATGTCCCGTCGTCACGCCGCCGAAAAACGCGAAGTTCTGCCCGACGCCAAATATGGCGACCGCGTTCTGACCAAATTCATGAACAACCTGATGATCGATGGCAAGAAATCGGTCGCAGAGCGTATCGTCTACAACGCGCTGGACCGTGTTGAGACCAAGATCAAGCGCGCACCTGTCGAAGTGTTCCACGAAGCACTGGACAACGTGAAGCCCGCCGTCGAAGTTCGTTCGCGCCGCGTGGGTGGTGCAACCTACCAGGTGCCGGTCGAAGTTCGCCCCGAGCGCCGTGAAGCTCTGGCGATCCGTTGGCTGATTTCCGCTGCGCGCAACCGCAACGAAAACACAATGGAAGAACGCCTCGCCGGCGAACTGTTGGACGCAGTGCAGTCCCGCGGTACCGCTGTTAAGAAGCGCGAAGACACCCACAAGATGGCAGAGGCCAACAAGGCCTTCTCGCATTATCGCTGGTAAACCTTCAGAGGCTACAAACCAATGGCACGCGAATATCCGCTCGAACTATACCGCAACTTCGGTATCATGGCGCACATCGACGCAGGTAAGACCACCTGCTCGGAGCGTATCCTGTATTACACCGGCAAATCCCACAACATCGGTGAGGTGCACGATGGTGCAGCCACCATGGACTGGATGGAGCAGGAGCAGGAACGCGGCATCACCATCACCTCGGCTGCG
>JALEGX010000147.1 GCA_022763485.1 Paracoccaceae bacterium
AGGCTGCCAGCCACAGCGCTGCATCTCGCCCGCATCCAAACCGGGGCGGATACGGTGATGGCTCTGGACGCTGCCAATTTCTGATGACCATCGTGGGTGCCCCGTTCGCGGGGCGCTCCACCCCTGACCGGCCCAATTGAACAGAGGACCGATCATGCCCAAACGTTTCCGCCTGACCCGCCGCTTTGCGGCCGCCATGACCGAAGACGGATACCGCAGGCTGAGACGGTTCGCGCAAGAGGCCGGACTGGACGAAGGGGAAGCCCTGTCATTCCTGTTCGAAAATTTCGACAGCGTGACGGACACCGAAAACCTGTCCCACCGGCTGCGCCTGTTCAACAGCGAGCTGGAGGCGCGCAAGAGGTAAGCCCGACCGGGCCCAAGGGAGAGAGATGACCGCGAGCCACGCAACCTGGATGACCGACGAACACAAGATGCTGTCGGAAATGACCGCCCAGTTCATTGAAAATGAATGGGCCCCCAAGTTCGAAACCTGGCGCAAGGCCGGGTTGATGGACCGCGAAACCTGGAACCAGGCGGGGGAACTTGGCCTGCTCTGCCCCTCGGTGCCCGAGGACCTGGGCGGGGCCGGCGGTGACTTCGGCCACGAAGCGGCCATCCTGATCGAAGCCAGCCGCGCCAATCTGGCCAGCTGGGGACATGGCATTCATTCCGGCATCGTCGCCCATTACGTGCTGCACTACGGCACCGAAGAGCAGAAACAGCGCTGGCTGCCCAAAATGGCCACCGGTGAACTGGTCGGCGCGCTGGCGATGACCGAACCGTCGACCGGATCCGACGTGCAGCGCATCAAGACCAAGGCCCTGCGCGACGGCAACGCCTATCGCCTGAGCGGACAGAAGACCTTCATCACCAACGGGCAGCACGCCAACCTGATCCTGGTCGCAGCCAAAACCGACCCGTCACAGGGATCCAAGGGGGTGTCTCTGGTTGCCGTTGAAACCGATGGCGCCGAAGGCTTCTCGCGCGGGCGCAATCTGGACAAGGTCGGTCTGCATGCCGCCGACACGTCCGAGCTTTTCTTCGACAACGTGGAAATCCCACCGGAAAACATCCTTGGCGGCACCGAGGGTCAGGGCTTCTACCAGATGATGCAGCAGCTGCCACAGGAGCGCCTGATCATCGCCTGCGGTGCAGTGGGCGCCATGGAAGGCGCCGTAGAGCGGACCATCGCCTACTGCAAGGAACGCGAAGCCTTCGGCGGACCGCTGACCCAGTTCCAGAACACCCGCTTCAAGCTGGCCGAGTGCCAGACCAAGACCAAGGTCGCCCGCGCCTTTCTGGACGAATGCATTGCCGAACATCTGCGCGGTGAGCTGACGGTCGAAAAGGCGGCGATGGCCAAATACTGGACCACCGACACGCAAGGAGAAGTCCTGGACGAATGCGTGCAACTGCATGGCGGTTATGGCTTCATGCAGGAATACGCGGTCGCGGAAATGTGGGCAGACGCAAGGGTGCAACGCATCTACGGTGGCACCAACGAGATCATGAAGGAGCTGATTGCGCGTGCGCTGTGACCTGTCGATGTCCTGCTTTCCGGCTGCGGTGGCCGCAGACCCCGATGGGGCCGCGGCGGCGTGCCGGACAAGGGACGGACACCTCCGGGACGGGTTGGACACCAAAGCTCCACCCCGCCGCCGCACCCTGCCACGCAGCGCGGACCAGGACCGGCAGACGGGGTTTCACCTCGCACGCCCGGGCGCTCTCCAGCTCCGGACGCGGCCTCAGCCTCGCGCATCAACCTTAACACGGGGTAAAGGCTCCCCTTTCATCTCGCCCAGAAAACTCCACGGGGGTCCGGGGGTGTGAAACCCCCGGTTCTGCCACAAGCCACAGGGAACCGGACCATGACCATCAAACTCTACTGCTTCGGAGAAAGCGGCAACTCCTACAAGGCGGCGCTGGCGCTGCAGCTTTCGGGCCTCGACTGGGAACCCGTTTTCGTTGACTTCTTCAACGGCGCGACCCGCACACCCGAATACCGCGCCGAGGTGAATGAGATGGGCGAGGCCCCGGTGCTGGTGGATGGCGACTTCCGCACCTCGCAATCGGGCGCCATTCAAGCCTATGTGACTGAAAAATCGGGAAAGTTCGGCGGCAAGACCCGCGAAGAAAACTATGACATCCTGCGCTGGGTGCTGTGGGACAACCACAAGTTCAGCTCAATGGCGGGCATGACCCGCTTCCTGATGAACTTCCTGCCCGAAGCCCATCGTGACCCGAATGTGATTGCGTTCAATCAGGGCCGCCTCAAGGCCGCCTATCAGGTGCTCGACACCCATCTCGAGGGCCGCAGCTGGATCGTTGGCGACGATGTCACCAATGCCGATCTCAGCTGCTGCGGCTACCTCTATTACCCCGAACCCTTCGGCTTTGACCGCGCCGACTGGCCCAATATCGACGCCTGGCTGACCCGCCTCAGCGAACAGCCCGGCTGGAAACACCCCTATGACCTGATGCCCGGCAAACCGTCGGACCGCGCTTAAGGAGACTATTATGACCGAAGCCTATATCTATGACGCGCTGCGCACCCCGCGCGGCAAAGGCCGCAAGGATGGCAGCCTGCACGAAGTCACCTCGGTGCGGCTGTCTGCCCTGACCCTGAACGCGGTCAAGGAACGCAACAATCTGGAAGGCCACGCCGTTGAGGACGTGATCTGGGGCAATGTCACCCAGGTGATGGAACAGGGCGGCTGTCTGGCGCGCTCTGCGGTTCTGGCCTCTGACCTGGATGAACGCATCCCCGGTTTGGCGATCAACCGCTTCTGCGCCAGCGGCATGGAAGCCGTGAACCTGGCCGCCAACCAGGTCAAGGGCGGTGCGGGCGATGCCTATATCGCCGGTGGCGTGGAAATGATGGGCCGCGTGGCCATGGGGTCGGACGGGGCGGCCATTGCCGTGGATCCGTCGCTGGCCATGGATCAGTATTTCGTGCCGCAGGGCATTTCGGCCGACATCATCGCCACCGAATACGGTTTCACCCGCGAGCAGGCCGACGCACTGGCGGTGGAATCCCAGAAACGCGCCAAGGCCGCATGGGACGACAACCGCTTTGCCAAGTCGGTGATCACCGTTCAGGACCAGAACGGTATCCCGATCCTGAGCAATGACGAATACATGCGCCCGCAGACCGACATGCAGAGCCTGGGCGCGCTGAACCCGTCCTTCCAGATGATGGGCGAGCAGATGCCGGGCTTCGACAAGATCGCGATGCTGAAATACCCCCATCTGGAGCGGATCAACCACATCCACCACGCGGGCAACAGCTCGGGCATCGTGGATGGGGCCGCGGCCGTGCTGATCGGCAACAAGGAGTTCGGTGAGAAATACGGCCTGAAACCCCGCGCCCGCATCAAGGCCACCGCCAAAATCGGCACCGATCCCACCATCATGCTGACCGGTCCGGTTCCGGTGACCGAGAAGATCCTAGCGGACAACGGCATGGCCATCTCGGACATCGACCTGTTTGAGGTGAACGAAGCCTTCGCCTCCGTGGTTCTGCGCTTCCAGCAGGCCTTTGATGTGGACCCTGCGCTGGTCAACGTGAATGGCGGTTCGATCGCCATGGGCCACCCGCTGGGCGCCACCGGTGCGATCATCATCGGCACGCTGCTGGATGAGATGGAGCGTCAGGACAAGGAAACCGGACTGGCAACGCTCTGCATCGCCTCGGGCATGGGTGCGGCCACCATCCTGGAACGCGTCTGATGCCCAAGCTGGACCTCAGCCGGATCGAACGCCGCAGGGGCTCGGTCTATCCGGGCAAGCTGGACGCGACCATGGATGGCCGCTCCAGCCTGCGGCTGGGCGATGCCAGTGGGCTGACCCAGTTCGGGGTCAATCTGGTCCAGATCGAACCGGGCGGCATGTCCTCGCTGCGCCACTATCACATGGAACAGGATGAGTTCCTGATGATGACCTCCGGCACACTGGTGCTGGTGGATGACGACGGCGAACATGAGATGCAGCCGGGCGATTGCGCCAGCTTCCCGGCCGGTGATCCCAACGGGCACCACCTGATCAACCGCACCGATGCGCCCGCCACATTCCTGGTGGTGGGCACACGGACCCCGACGGAAACCGCTTACTACAGCGATATCGACATGATGGTGAAGCAGGACGCCAGTGGTTTTGCCTTCACCCGAAAAGATGGCAGCCCGCTGACGGCTGACCAGATCGGAGACGACAATGACTGATTTCACATTGACCACCGACGCAGACGGCGTCGCCTTCATCACCTGGGACGCCCAGGGCAAATCCATGAACGTGATGACCCGCGAGGCCTTTGAACTGGTCAGCGATCTGGTGGATCAGGCGCTGAACGATGACGCCGTCAAGGGCATCGTGATCACCAGCGGCAAACAGGGCTCTTTCGCAGGCGGCATGGACCTGAGCACTCTGGCCACCATCCGTGAAGAAGCCGGTGACAACCCCGCCGAGGGGCTGTTCAACTTCGTCATGGGCGGCCACCATATCCTGCGCAAGCTGGAGCTGGCCGGCATGGATCCGAAGACCAAGAAGGGCGGCAAACCGGTGGCCTGTGCCATCAACGGCACCTGCGCCGGGATTGGGACCGAGATTGCCCTGGCCTGCCACCACCGCGTGATGACCGACAATGCCAAGGCCAAGATCGGCCTGCCCGAAATCCTGCTGGGTATCTTCCCCGGCGGCGGCGGCACCATCCGCTATTCCCGCATGGTGGGCGCCATGGCGGCGGCCCCGATCCTTCTGGAAGGCAAGATGCTGGACCCGAAGAAGGCCAAAGGCGCACAGCTGGTCGATGCCGTGTCCGAGGATCCGGTCGCCGCAGCCAAGGAATGGGTGCTGAACGCCAAGGATGCCGATATCGTCAAACCCTGGGACGCCAAGGGCTACAAGATGCCCGGCGGTGCGCCCTATCACCCCGCAGGTTTCATGACCTTCGTCGGGGCCAACGCGATGGTGCACGGCAAGACCCAGGGTGCCTTCCCTGCCCCCAAAGCCCTGCTGAGCGCGATCTACGAAGGGGCGCTGGTGGATTTCGACACCGCGCTGCGGATCGAAGCCCGGCACTTCACCTCGGTGCTGATGCACCCGTCGTCGTCGGCCATGATCCGGTCGCTGTTCCTGAACAAGGAAGCGCTGGAGAAAGGCGCCGTGCGGCCCAAGGATGTCCCGGACCAGCGGGTCAAGAAGTTGGGCGTTCTGGGCGCGGGCATGATGGGCGCGGGTATTGCGCTGGTGTCGGCCCAGGCCGGTATGGAAGTGGTGCTGATCGACCGCGACCAGGCCGCCGCCGACAAGGGCAAGGCCTATACCGAAGCGCATCTGGACAAGGGTATGAAGCGCGGCAAGGTCACCGCCGAGAAAAAAGAGGCAATGCTTGGGCTGATCACTGCGACTCCGGACCTGGACCAGCTTGCGGGCTGTGACCTGATCATCGAAGCGGTGTTCGAGGATCCGGGCGTGAAGGCCGACATGACCAAGAAGGTCGAGGCGATCATCCCCGAGGACTGCATCTTTGCCTCCAACACCTCGACCCTGCCGATCACCGGTCTGGCCGAGGCCAGCGTGCGCCCCGAGCAGTTCATCGGCATCCACTTCTTCTCTCCGGTTGAGAAGATGTTCCTGGTGGAAATCATCAAGGGCAAGGAAACTGGTGATCGCGCGGTGGCCAAGGCGCTGGACTATGTGCGTCAGATCCGCAAGACCCCCATCGTGGTCAATGATGCGCGCTTCTTCTACTGCAACCGCTGCATCATTCCCTATGTCAACGAAGGCGCCCGGATGATCACCGAAGGGGTTTCGCCCGTTCTGATCGACAATGCCGCGCGGCAACTGGGCTTCCCGGTGGGTCCGATCCAGCTGACGGATGAGACCTCGATTGATCTGGGGGCCAAGATCGCCCGCGCCACCAAGGCCGCAATGGGCAACGCCTATCCCGAAAGCCCGGCTGATGACCTGATCTTCTGGATGGAAGACCTGGGCCGTATGGGCCGCAAGGCCAACGCCGGTTTCTTCGACTATGATGAGAAGGGCAAGCGGACCGGGTACTGGAAAGGCATGCAGGACAAATATCCGCTGGCCGAAAACCAGCCGTCCCTGCAGGAAGTTCAGGATCGCCTGATGTTCGCCCAGGTTCTGGAGGCCGTGCGCGCTCTGGAAGAAGGCGTGCTGGAAGACATCCGCGAAGGTGACGTTGGCGCTGTTCTGGCCTGGGGCTTTGCGCCGTGGTCGGGTGGCCCGCTCAGCTGGCTGGACATCATCGGCACCCCCTATGCAGCTGACCGCTGCGACCAACTGGCCGAAGCCTATGGCGAGCGTTTCGCCTGCCCGCCGCTGCTGCGTGAGATGGCCGATCGCAACGACAGCTTCTATCGTCGCTTCGACCCCGAAGCCGCAGCCGCCTGACCGGGATCCATCCAAGACCTTTGCCCTCCCCACCTTGGGGAGGGTTTTTCTTTGGTGGGGTGGGCGTTTGATCTCTCGGGTCTGGCCCCTCCCCCTTTCATGGGCCGACAAGGAAAAACCCCGCCAAGCCTGTGCCTGACGGGGTTTTCTGTTCTCGAGTGACGCTGGGGATCAGTTGCCGGTGGTCACACCAAAGACCGGCAGCGCGCCCTGCTGTGTGCCGCCTTGGGCCGCGCGCAGCACCGCAACTCGCTCGGGCGACTGGCCCAGCACGCCCTGCCCGGCATCTGCCGCGCTCAGCGCGATCTGCATCCACGGACCCGCCTGACTGGCAGAGGCCTGAACACCAAACCCTTCGCGCAGGTGGTGGCTGACCATTTCAGAATAGCCGTTCTCGCCAGCCGAGCTCAGCAGCAGCGCGGAGGCCAGCGCCATGGCGTCGTCGCCGATCCGGTATCCGACGCCCAGGCAGATCTTGCCGCCCGACACCAGCTGCGCCATCGGCTGACCCGAGCCGGTCAGAACCGCGGACACTTCGGACATCACAAGGTTGGGGTCAGAGGCGGGCAGTTTTTCGACATGCGGTGCGATGACCTGGGCCAGGCCCTGGCACTGCTGCTCGACCTGCGCGGCGTTCATGTTGGGGATCGTCGCCTCGATCCGCTGCGCATCGGTCTGTGCGTGGGTGCGGGCCAGGCAGAACTGTTCGCCCAGCGCGAAATTGCCATCGGTGACGCGGCTGGCCGTGGTCAGCCCCCCGTTGGCCGAGGTCTGCATGCTGACCTGGGTGCAGCGTTCTTCGGCGCTCAGAGCCGCCTTGCCGAACGAGAAATCAGGCAGTGCAGAGGACCCGCGCGCCGCCTGCGGGGCCTGCGCGACCGATGCCATCACCGGCGCGGTGGTCGGGGCCGTGACCGGCACCGGGCTGGGCGCGGGCTGCACATAGGGCTGCTGCGCGGTATACTGCGGCTGCTGCTGTTGCGGCGTCGCGATGCCCAGCTGTTCATTGCGGAAGGTACGCAGCACGCCGCCCGGTCCCTGGCTGACCAGAATCTGGTTGTAGGGCGCGACATGGACGCTGGCCAGGGCACGCTGATGGCTGGTCAGCAGGAAGTCCTTTTCGAAGGCGTCCAGATAGCCATCCACATGGTAGCCCATGTCAGCCTGGTACCGCGAAATACCGGCGCGGCTCTTGCGGCCCAGCTGACCGTCGGCGGATCCGACATTATAGCCGAAGTAGTTCAGCGCGGTCTGAACCTGACGGTTTTCGGCGCGGGTGGCAGAGCTCTGGCGGGTGCTGGTGCGGGTCGATGTGGTGCGCTTGCGCTGTTTGTTCTTGTTGACTTCATTGACGATGATACCGCCCAGGATCATCCCACCAAGCACGGCCCCTGCATCGCCCGCCTGAGCGCGCTGGACCGGGGCCAGGATCATGCTGGACGCGACGAGAGACAAACAAATATGACGAGTAAACATGGCACTACCCTCTCTTGGACCGACGCCTGTAAATGTGCAGAACAAAAACAGCGCCAAAGTCCTGGAATGTGAAAACTGTAATTTCAGCGGATCAGACCCCGATTGAAAAGTCAAGGGAACGGGTCACACAAGGGTCAGGCGGGGCGTATTGTTCAATAAATCGGGCCGGATTCGGCCGGCCAGATCGAGGTGAATCTGCGGTTGTTTGCCGAGCTTTCAGACAGGAACGGACCAGCCAATTGTACCGCTTGACGCCCCGTACAAAGCAGGCCTGGTCCCGTCCCGAACATCAAAGATCCTGTATCACCCAAACTTCGCCTGTGGCGTCTGCGGTGTCTGCGGGCTGAGCATGTCGGGCGTGAAAAAGCGATGCCGCCCGCGCCCGGCCCGTTTGGCACAGTAGAGGGCCAGATCCGCATGGTGCAGGATGCTGAGCGGATCACTTTGGGTGCCGCTGTCGGCACGGGCTATCCCGATACTGGCAGAGACCGCGCATTCCTGGCCCTCAAAGCAGATCGGGGCTTCGATGCGCCGGATCAGCCGATCGGCAATCCCGGCCAGCTTGGCCGCGTCCCTGTCGCCTTCAAATAGCAGCACAAACTCATCCCCGCCAATGCGGGCCACCGTGTCCTCGCTTCGGGTCTGTTCCACCATGATCCGCGCCGCCGTCTGCAACACCTGATCCCCGGCCGCGTGTCCGTAGGTGTCATTGACCGCCTTGAACAGATCCAGGTCCAGATGCATCAGGGAAAACGGCGTCTTCCGCCCGGCCAGTCGCGACAGGATGTGATCCAGCGCGCGGCGGTTCTTGACGCCGGTCAGCGTGTCGGTAAAGGCCTGTTCTTCGGCGGCAATCTTGGCCCCCTGCAGCCGCAGGTTCAACGAGCGGGACGCCTCCATCGCGGCGGTCTTGGCCTCAACCAGATACAAAAGTTCGATCGCCAGATCCGTGGCGGCAAAATCGGCCTCCGTCAGTTGATAGTCCCGCACCGCATCCAGGATCGAGATCCCGAAAGACAAGCCCACCACGGCCCCCGCCCCGCCGGGCAGGGAGATCAAGACCCCCTTCAGCGCGGTTTCAGGCGCATCGCGAAACCGCAGCTTGACCCGCGCCTGCTTCAACGCCAGCAGGTCCGCCATACAGCTGACCATCCGCGGGCGCGTCATCTCAAAGGTTTCCAGAAACCGCGTGCCCAGAAAGGTCTGATCAGGGCGCAGCTTGGCCAGAGTGGGGCCAACACAGGTGATATGGCCTGTGGCGTTCACGATCACATGCATCGGACAAAGCGCCCGCAGAATGCCGGAGAGCTGGGCCTGATCAATCATTCCGCACGCGCTCCCAGGTCAAACCCGCGCCCTTCGGCAAAGGCCGAATCCAGCAGGGCAATCCGTATGACCTCTTTCTGATCGGCGCTTTTCTGCATCTCCAAAAAGGCCAGCGCCCCATAGTCATCCGCCATCGCCCGCAAGACCCCCATCATCACATGCCCGAACCCCGGAAGATCGGCGGCGCAGCTGAGGTTGAAATGACCGGTCGCGAATTCCCGCAGTTCCAGTTTCGGCAGATGCAAGTCCGACACCGCCAGCCGGGTGCGGTCCGGCAGGTCATCCAGGGAGTGCAGGAATTCCAGATACCCGCCACCGCCAAAGCGCAACAGGCGGCGCAGGGGTTCCAGATCGGGGTGCGACACCAGAAATGTTCCCAGATCCTCCAGGATCTCGGACAGGTCGCGGTCCAGCTCCCGACACAGACAGCGGAGCACCCGCTCAGAACACTGGTCATCATAGACCAGCATCGCCTCAAACTCCTCAAACCCGAGATCCGCGCATTGCATGACCTTTTCCCAACGGTCCCGCCCGTACGTCAGGCAGACGAATGACTGAATTGCCCTGTTGATCAGGCCGTGCATCGTGGTCCCCGTTCCTTCGCTTTGGGCCATTCTTCCGCACGAACCCTTAAGAAAGGCCAAACACCCACGCATCAAATGCGACATCGCATGACGCAACATCGCATCAACAGCGACCTCCGATGGTGCGCCAAATGTTCAAGGAATTGACCTATCGAACCTGCGGCAGACCGTCAGCGCCCGGCCTCCAGTACCCGCCCGCCAATATGCAGAGCCAATCCCGGGCGAGGTTTCAGCTGAAACGCCCCGCGCTGTGCCTGCGCAATCGCCTCGGGCGACAGGAGCGGCCAGCTGCGCCCGACGGGATCATAGGCCTCGTGCACCGTGACCTCATCGGCATCGAAGATCACATAGCTGGCATGGGTCTGACCGTTTTCCAGAAACAGCACCATGGCCTGTGGCGCGTCCGCCGGCAGGAACTGCCCCCGCACCATCACACAGCCCGGACCACCGCCGGGCAGGACGCGCCGACAAGCCTCCAGCCATTGAAGGCGGCGATAGTCCGGCAGGCCCTCCAGCTCGGCCAGCGTCAGGCCCTCGCCCGCGGGCTGCACCGGCATCTCCGCCACCAATGCGGCCAGCTCTTCGGGCGCGCGCTGGTCCAGGATCACCTGTTCAAAGCGGAAGGGATTGGCCTGATCCCGCAAATGCGTGATCCGTTCAACGATTGCGGCGTGATCCGGGTGCTCGGTCATGCCGGCCAGCCGCTCCAGGCCTGTCTGTCCGGCCTTCCCCCAATCGTGCCCCATTGCCCAAAGCGGCAGCGCGTCCAGATCCGTCTTTCCCTTGGCAAAGCGGGCCAACTGGCTGTTGCTGGCGATGCGGTCGGCGTTCAGCACGGGCGTCAGCCACAAGGCGCAGACGATCATGGTGCCCAGCCCCAGGACCACGTTCACGAGCCGGATCCGCCCCGTCCAGTCGCCCCGCATCAGAACCGCCGCCGCGTATCCGGTGCCATAGATCAGCAGCACGGCGCAGACCAGCGCCGCCAGCACCCGGTCCGGCGTCCAGCCATGCTGGATCACCCGCAGCGAGACGGCCCAAAGCGCCAGCCCCGCCAGGAACGGCACGGTCAGCGCCAGGGCACGCGTGCTGGCACGCTGCACGCGGGTATCAACACTCAGCGTATCGTCGCGCTCCACCGCGATGCTGACCAGGCTGATCGCCACGATTGCCGAAACCATCAGGGTGGAGGCCGGCGACACCTCGCCAAACAGGTTCACCACCCCGCGCAGGGGCACCGCCCCCAGAAACACCAGCATGACCACCAGCACGGGCAGCACCAGCAAGCGCAGGAGCCGAAGGACCAGGAAAGGCGAAAGGGTGTCGCTCAGCTCATGCACAACGGCCAGCCCCAGGCCCAGTACCGTTCCGCTGAGGATCAAGGCCAGCCATTCCCGCTCCAGCAGGTCCGACAGCACCCGGACATCGACCAGCGACAGCACCGCATCCGACAGGAACAGCAGCGCCCAGAACACGGCGACAAAGGCCCAGGCGATCAGGTAGCGCGCGGTCATGGTCCAGGCGGTTTCAAACAGCACCGCATAGCTGCGCCATTTTCCCGGGTCGCGCAGCCAGACCAGCAGGAAGGGCGCGGCCAGAAACACCATCAGCGCCATCATGGACACCATCCACGGCTGATCCAGCAAGGCCATCGGATCGCCATGGCGATGCCCTGCCCAACTGGCAAGGGCCGTGACCGGCAGCGCGATCAGCAGCGCGCCCGGAACCGCCCGTCGCACCGCGACAGGCCCCGCCAGCGCCAGCGAAACCGACGCCTGCACACAGACCAGCACCAACACCGCCAGAAACACGCCATGCGGCCAACCCGGCGCGTTCCAGGTTTCACCAATCGCCCAGATGGAGGCCCCGGCCAGCGCACCAAGCAGACACAGCGCCAAACGGGACAGAAGCCGGCGTATCCGAGCGGTATGCATCATTGGAGGTCGCTTTCATCAAGGCAGGATCAGGTCGACCCAACCTAGTATTTTTCTGCCCGGCAGGCCACCGCACGCACAACAGTGCAGGCCGGGACAACCCAACCTGCCTGCTGAATCGTATTGGACCCGGATCAGAGCAGCAGATCCCCATCGGCAAAGCGCAGGATTTCCACCTGGCCGATCAGGTCTGTGCCGCCACCTCCCGCCAGATCGGTGACCCAGGTGGCCGCGCCATCCTGGCGGATCTGATAGTCCGCCTGATTGCCGGCATAGAGCACCACGTCCTGACCAAAGCCGCCCAGCAGATAGTCATCTCCGCCATTGCCGATCAGCGTGTCGTCGCCCGCGCCGCCCAGCAGCTTGTTTGCTCCATGGTCACCCCAGATGATGTCGTCATGGAAGCTGCCGGTCACATCCTCGATCCCGGTGATCACATCCTGCTGCGCATCCCCGGCAAATCCGCGCTCCC
>JALEGX010000148.1 GCA_022763485.1 Paracoccaceae bacterium
CAGCGGATCCTGCGTCTGGAAAATGAAGCCCGCGTGGTGATCGCCGATCCGGATCTGGAGGCCGCGGCGATCGAAAGCTTTGCAGCCGTGTCAGAGACCGACCGCGCGCAGGCCATTCGCCGCTTCGTGCAGGTCAACGCGCTGGTGGAATACAATGTGCGCGGCACGCAGATTTCCAACTTCGAGTTTCAGCGCGGCATCCTGAAAGCCAGCGGAGATCAGGTGGATGAGGTCAGCCTGGCCCGGATCATCGACGCACAGGAAGAGGAGGTGCACCAGTCCGTGTCGGAATGGATCCATGCCTATCTGATGCTGGCCTATGCGCCGTTGACGGGGGATGAGCTGGCCTCTTATATCTCCTTCTCCGAAAGCCCGTCGGGCCGGGCGCTGAACACCGCGCTCTTTGCCGGCTTCGAAGACCTGTACCGGGATATTTCGGCGGATCTGGGCCGTGCGGCCGGACGGGCGCTCAACGCGTCCGATCTTTGATCCGCGAAAGCGCTTGACAGTTTCCCCCATGATGTGGATAAGCGCGCATCCCGGCCGGACTCCGTGCCGGGTTTATTTCGTAATCCGCCCTGGAAAGGGCGCGCTGTTCGAGGTGGCACAAGGCCAAAACGCCCGGGATCCGGGGACCACAGAACGCGGTTGAAAAAGGAAAACACGCATGTTTGCGGTCCTCAAGACTGGCGGCAAGCAGTACAAGGTTCAGGCGGGCGATATCCTCCGCGTTGAAAAACTGGCTGCTGATGCTGGCGAAACCATCCAATTCAACGATGTGCTTATGCTGGGCGGCGACGCTCCGGTGGTTGGCGCGCCCTTCGTCGAAGGCGCTGCCGTTCAGGCCGAGGTCATTGACCAGGTCAAAGGCGACAAGGTGATCAACTTTGTCAAACGCCGTCGTAAGCACTCGTCCAAGCGCACCAAGGGCCACCGTCAGAAGCTGACCCTGGTCAAGATCACCGAGATCCTGGCCTCGGGCGCAGATAAGTCCGGCGTCAAAAGCTCGGCCGCAAAAGCAGAAGCAGCACCCGCTGCCGCAGCTCCGGCAGCCGAAGGTGACGACCTGACCAAGCTGACCGGTGTTGGTCCCGCAGCAGCTGCAAAGCTGAATGACGCAGGGATCACTTCGTTCGCACAGATTGCAGCATTGTCGGAAGACGAAATTGCTGCTATTGACGCGATCAAGATCAAACCCGAGTGGGTTGAGCAGGCCAAAGAGCTGGCTCAGGGCTAAGGAGAGACAGAATGGCACATAAAAAAGCTGGCGGTTCCTCCCGTAACGGTCGCGACTCTGCTGGTCGCCGCCTTGGCGTGAAACTGTATGGCGGCCAGGCGGCTGTCGCAGGCAACATCATCGTGCGTCAGCGCGGCACCAAGTTTTGGCCGGGCGAAGGCGTGGGCATTGGCAAAGATCACACCATCTTTGCAACTGTTGATGGCGCCGTGAAGTTCCACAAGGGACTGAAAAAACGCACCTTCATTTCGGTTCTCCCGGTTGCGGAGGCCGCCGAGTAAGCCGAACCCAAAAGGTTATGCAGAATTTAAGGGGGATCGGCGATACAGCCGGTCCCTCTTTTTTTGTTCAGGATTCCCCAAATGGCCGTCGCCGCTGCAACATTTGCGCTTTTTGCTGCCAGTCAGGTCGGAACACCCGGCCCGGCGAATATGGCATTGATGGCGACCGGTGCGCGCTATGGGTTGCGCAGGGCGATGCCCTTCGTGGCCGGGGTGGCCTTGGGTAAGCAACTTGTGATCTGGCCCGTGGGCTATGGGCTGATGTCCCTGTTCGAGGCAGCACCGGTAGTGCTGGATATCTTGAAATGGGTCTCGGCTGCCTACATCTTGTGGTTGGCATGGCGCGTTGCCCATCTGCAGCTGGCCCCGGGCGAGGCGGCTGACAGGGCTCCGGGGTTTCTGGCCGGTTTGGTCGTTCACCCGCTGAACCCCAAGGCATGGGCCATGATCGTCGCTGGGTTCTCCGGTTTTGTCAGCCCTGGCACACCGGTGTTCGAAGCGACACTGACAATTGCTGCAATCCTGCTGGCCTGTCAGTTGGTTCTGCACCCGCTATGGTGTTTTGCCGGAGATCGGATTGCCCTTATGGTTGCAGGGCGCCCGGCGGAAGCCTATTTGATGAGGACATTGGCGGCTCTGACCGTGCTGTCCGTACTTTTCGTAGTGTTCGGAGGAGGAACACGGTTATGAGTCTGGATGATTTGAGAACGCAACCGCTGATCGCGACCGAAAGGTTTGCCCTGCGCCCTTTGCGCAAATCCGACGCGGGTTTGATTGAACATTATGCCGGGGACGAACGTGTTGCCCGCATGACATCTTCCATCCCGCACCCTTTCCCACCCGGCGCGGCCGAGGCCTTTGTCGATCGGGCAATGTCTGGTGACACCGAAGAGCTGATCTGGGCCATCGACGGCACCGAGAGCGGCAGCTCCGAGCTGAAGGGCGTCATCGCGCTGAAGCATCTGGACCGGAACCAGTCCGAGGTCGGTTATTGGGTCGCACCGCCGTTCTGGAACACCGGTCTGGCCTCTGAGGCGGTGCAGGCGCTGATCGATGCCAACCCGCTTGGGGATGAAACGATGTTCGCCAGCGTCTTTCAGGACAACGCGGCCTCGGCCCGGGTGCTGACCCATTGCGGGTTCCGCTATCTGGGCGATGCCGAAACGTTTTCGGTGGCGCGCAATGCCTCTGTGGCGACCTGGACCTACAGCCGGAAACTGTAATCCGGCGGATCCCTTGGCCCGGGTGCCTTTGCAGCGTCCGGGCTGTGGCCCCAAGGGCCGGGAATGGGCTTGAATTGAACGGGTGAACCGAATATCGGGGGAGGCTACCAAACCCCCTTACCTTGGGCTGCGTGCTGCGCGACACCGCAGGTGGCCCGAACTGCGTCGCGAAGGTTGGAAGTGACATGAAATTTCTGGATCTGGCCAAAGTCTATATCCGTTCCGGCGGAGGTGGTGGCGGCTGCGTCAGCTTCCGGCGCGAAAAATACATCGAATACGGCGGGCCCGATGGCGGCGACGGCGGCAAGGGCGGATCGGTCTGGGCCGAAACGGTCGAGGGGCTGAACACGCTGATCGACTTCCGCTATCAGCAGCACTTCTTTGCCAAGAGCGGCCAGCCCGGCCGGGGCCAGCAGCGCACCGGCAAGGACGGGGATGACATCATCCTGCGCGTGCCCGTTGGCACAGAAATCCTGGACGAAGATCAGGAAACCGTGATCGCCGACATGACCGAGGTCGGTCAGCGCGTCCTGCTGGCCAAAGGCGGCAACGGCGGCTTCGGCAATCTGCATTTCAAATCGGCAACCAATCAGGCGCCCCGCCGCGCCAACCCCGGTCAGGAAGGCATCGAACGCACCATCTGGCTGCGGTTGAAGCTGATCGCGGATGCCGGTCTGCTGGGTCTGCCCAATGCGGGCAAGTCCACCTTCCTGGCGGCCACGTCGAACGCACGTCCCAAGATCGCCGACTATCCCTTCACCACGCTGCACCCCAATCTGGGCGTTGTCGGGGTGGACAACACCGAATTTGTGATCGCCGACATTCCCGGTCTGATCGCCGGCGCTCATGAAGGGCGCGGGATTGGCGACCGGTTCCTGGGCCATGTGGAGCGCTGCGCTGTTCTGCTGCATCTGGTGGATGGCACATCGGACACCGTTGCCGAAGACTATCGGACCATCATCAATGAGCTGGAAGCCTATGGCGGTCATCTGGCCGACAAGCCCCGTGTGACCGTCCTGAACAAGGTCGACGCCCTGGACGATGAAGAGCTGGAAGAGGCCCGCCCCGCGCTGGAAGAGGCCGCAGGACATAAGGTGATGATCATGTCCGGCGTTGCCCGCAACGGCGTGACGGACGTGCTGCGCGCACTGCGCGGCCAGATCGACGATGATCGCCTGCGCCACAAACCCGCCGAGGAGGCCAAGCCTTGGCAACCCTGAACGACGCGCGGCGCATCGTTGTCAAAATTGGCTCTGCGTTGTTGGTTGACCGAAAAACCGGTCAGCTGAAACGCGAATGGCTGCAATCCCTTGCCGATGACGTTGCCTGGCTCAAATCCCTGTCCAAGGATGTGATCCTTGTCTCCTCGGGCTCCATTGCGCTGGGGCGCGAGGTGCTGGGTCTGCCGCGGGCCGATCTGCCGTTGGAGCAATCCCAGGCCGCAGCCGCCGTGGGTCAGATCCGTCTGGCGCGCGCCTATGAGGAAGCCCTGGATCCGTATGAGATCACCACCGCGCAGGTTTTGGTGACGCTGGAAGACAGCGAAAACCGTCGTCGGTACCTGAACTCGCGCGCCACGCTGGAAACGCTTCTGGGGCTGGGCGCTGTGCCCATCGTCAACGAAAACGACACCATCGCCACGGATGAGATCCGCTATGGTGACAATGACCGGCTGGCCGCTCAGGTTGCGGTGACGGTGGGCGCGGATGCGCTGATCCTGTTGTCGGACGTGGACGGGTTTTACACCGGAAACCCGACGCTGGACCCCGAAGCGCGGAAATTCGACGTGGTCGAAACCATCACGCCCGAGATCGAGGCGATGGCCGGGGACGGCGTGTCCGGCTTGTCCAAGGGCGGCATGATCACCAAGCTGCTGGCAGCCAAGATGGCGACGGCGGCGGGCTGTTCCATGGTGATCACCGAAGGGTCAACGCTCAACCCGCTCAAGGCGCTGGAAGACGGGGCATCCTGCACCTGGTTCACCGCGCAGGATGATCCGCAGGTTGCGCGCAAACGCTGGATCGCAGCGATGAAGCCGCGTGGCGAAATCAAGGTAGACGCCGGGGCCGCACAGGCCCTGCAGAAGGGCAAAAGCCTTCTGCCAGCGGGTGTCACAGACGTGGAGGGCGATTTTGGCCGCGGGGAACCGCTGGCCATCCTCGGCCCAACCGGGCACAAGTTGGGGCAGGGGCTCAGCCGGTATACCGCCAGCGAAGCCCAGGCCATCAAGGGGCGCCACACCCGCGAGATCGAGGCGACGCTGGGCTATCCCGGCCGCGCCGCGCTGATCCATCGGGACGATATGGCGCTTTGATCGCAACAGTGCTTGCGTTACTTTCCGCGGAGTAACTCGGAACTCCCGGTCAAATTTCGAGAGAGGCTCGAAACACGATGAAAGATATGGACAACATTCCCGCGCTGATGACCGAAATCGGCCAGCGCGCACAGGCCGCGACAACTGCGCTGGCCACTGCACCCGCCGACCGCAAACAGGCCGCGCTGATCGCCGCCGCCGATGCCGTCTGGGCCCGCCGGGCCGAGATCATCGAAGCCAATGCCAAGGACCTGGAGTTCGGCCGCGACAAGGGGCTGAGCCCGGCGATGATGGACCGGCTGATGCTGGATGAGGCGCGGATTCAAGGGATCGTTGACGGGCTGCGCACGGTCGCGGCACAGACTGATCCCGTTGGCGCGGTGCTGGCCGAATGGGACATGCCCTCGGGCCTGCAGATCCAGCGCGTGGCCACGCCGCTTGGGGTGATTGGCGTCATCTATGAAAGCCGCCCCAATGTGACCGCCGACGCCGGTGCGCTGTGCCTGAAATCGGGCAACGCGGTGATCTTGCGCGGTGGATCGGAAAGCTTCCATTCCTCCGGTGCGATCCACGCCTGTCTGGTCGAGGGCCTGAAGGCCGCGGGCCTGCCCGAAGACGCCATCCAGCTGGTGCCCACGCGGGACCGGGCGGCGGTGCAGCAGCTGCTGACGATGACGGACTATGTGGATGTGATCGTGCCGCGCGGTGGCAAAGGGCTGGTCGGGCTGGTGCAGCGCGAAGCCCGCGTGCCGGTCTTTGCCCATCTGGAAGGCATCGTTCACATCTATCTGGACAAATCCGCTGACGCGCAAAAGGCGCTGGATGTGGTGTTGAACGCCAAGACCCGCCGCACCGGGATCTGTGGCGCTGCCGAATGCCTGCTGATCCACAAGGACATCGCCGACACCATCGGCCGGGATGTTCTGACCGCTCTGGCCGCCGCCGGGGTTGAGATCCGCGCGCAGGATGGCACACCGGGCCCTGACGGTATGGCGCAGGCCACGGCCGAAGATTGGGGCAAGGAGTACTTGGATTCGATCATCGCCGCGCGCGTGGTGGAGGATTTGGATGACGCGCTGTCCTTCATTCGCGATCACCATTCGCAGCACACCGATTGCATCATCGCCGAAGACGACGGGGCCGTGACCCGTTTCTTTGCCGAGCTGGACAGTGCGATCCTGATGCACAATGCCTCGACCCAGTTTGCCGATGGTGGCGAATTCGGCATGGGCGCAGAGATCGGCATTGCAACCGGCAAGATGCACGCCCGTGGCCCGGTGGGTGCGGCCCAGCTGACCAGCTTCAAGTATCTGGTGCGCGGTGACGGCACTACCCGTTAAGCAATTCAATGGCTTATGTGAATAAATTTACGCCCGACATCAACTGTCGGGCGTTTTCATTTGGTTCAGAACCGAAGCTCAACCGTGTCCGGCGTGGCCGTCACCGTGATGCGGCGGTCGTCCTCTAGGGCCCGCGCGGGCAGCCGCGCGA
>JALEGX010000013.1 GCA_022763485.1 Paracoccaceae bacterium
GCACCAGAGCCCCGCTGTGCGGGAGCTGGTAGAGCTCTTCTTCCTTGATCCGCTTCTGCTTCTGGAGCTTCGAAATGTAGTCCTCGAACTCGGTCTTGGACCAGAGTCGGCCATGCTCCCTGAAGCACTTGGACAGCAGGTCATCGCCGACCAGCGCCATATCGGCCTCAACCTTGTCATGACTGGCTTTGTCGTCGAATTGAAGGGCGGCCTCCATGATGTATCCGCTCCGGGCATGGGCGGTGCATAGATGCTGAACGATGATCTGGGTGCGTTCCCGTTTGGTGGGCCAGTTCATCTTGAGGGATTGGGAGTCTGTTGCGAAGCGCGAACCGACTTTCATCCAGTCGATGCCGCCGAAGATCTCGCGTTCAGCGCGGAAGGCGCGGACTTGATCGCAGATGAAGTCAATCTTCCGGTAGATATCGTGATACGACACCTGAGCGATGGAGCACATCTTCAGGAATGGCACGCCATTGACCATCATGCGATAGAGAAGAGGGTTCTTGTCACTGCGCTTCTGGCGTCGCGTTGCCCGGCCGATGGAAAAGGTCTTCTTGCAGCATTTGCATTGATGTCTGGGGTCACCGCCAGCAGTCTTTCCGAAACTACGATATTGATCCGGGTGCCCCGCCAGTGATTTCCCCAGGTTCTCGCACTCAGGATTCCTGCACCCCGGAGCGATCGGATCGACCTGTTGCAAATCCTTGAGTCTGTTGTATTCTTCGAAAATCGCCTTGTTGTTTTTCAGGCGGTGATTGGTGCTGCATGTCGGACAGGTGAAAAACTCACTGTGGCGACCGCCGGCTACTACGCCGCGAATTGATCCGGGGGGTGCAGCTGGGCTACCTAAAGGCCGCTTGTAGGGATCTGGGGAAAGCCCCAGCCCTGAGTACTGCGGGTTCCGGCAGAAATTGACATCTACCCCCTCGAATGGAAGAGGCAGCCGGCGTTCGAGGCCGTGGTCTGTCGAAGATATCTTCGAGAGGTCGTTCATGTGGAAACCCTTCAAAATCCCCCGAAAGGGGCCATTCAAGAGGGGTTCTAAGGGGTAGATTGGCCACTTTGTGGCCAACCGAAGTCTTTATTTCAACATTTACCGTCAGGGGCTGGGCCCCCCGGCGGGCCTTTTTCGTTCCCGCCGGGCGACAGCAGCGCACGCTGCAACGCCTCGCTGATCTTCTGATGGGTGTCCGGCCCCAAGAGGCCGCGCAACCCTGAGCGCGGCCAATCCGCACCGCCCCTCCCCTCCCCTGATGCAAGCTCAAGCTCGACCAGACCTGCGCAGGCCCCGGCAACGGCGGCAATCATGTCGCGGCTGACAAAAAGCGGCTCCGCAGTCAGAGGGTCATTCTGTAGCTGATACCGCACCCACAGCAGAAGGACCTGCCCCCGCACCATCGACAACAACACCTGCATACGCGTGGTCCAACAGCTTTGCAGTTCTCCCACCACCTTGTCGAAGCGATCGGTCGAGACCGCGCGCAGGGCGTAGAGGAGATGCCTGTTGAAATGGAAGCGGGTAAAATCGACCTCCGGAAAGAGGCGACGCAGATCAGCCGTCGGCGCCACAAAACGGTCATTGCGCCGGGGATGAACGCGGTAGTAGCGGTTGGACAGGTTCTGTGCTCCCATGGCCTGCACAATGACAGTATCCGCCTCGCCAGCGATACGCATGACGCCTTCGTCTTCGACAAAACTGTCGATCCCGGCATTCAGAGCCCCAAGGTTCAGACATTCCCGCTCCAGCCCGTCTGCAAGCAGTCTCGGAAATGGTCTGGCTGCAAACTTGCCAAACACTTCATTCCCGCCAAGGCAGGCCATATACGGGGGCTTTGGCGTTGTTCCCGGCCCACGAAAACACAGGCGTGAACCCGGGTACACCCAGGGCTCTATCTCGGGCAGATCTCTTTCAGAAAATTCCAGACTCATTTTCCCACCACTCAGTCCTTGATCTGGCAGGATTCTCACAAGAGCCTTTCGAACCCGCTAAATTTCCAATTTGGTAAAAATGCAAACCCGTTGTGGGGCGCGACTCCATCCCCTCTTGTCCATTGGAACCCCACACAGATAAAGTCCAACCATCAGGTCATCCGAAGGACATATAGCAATGAGCATTCAGAAAATCGGGGTAATCGGGGCAGGCCAAATGGGCAACGGCATCGCACATGTGATGGCCCTGGCGGACTATGACGTCGTCCTCACCGATGTCAGTCAGCAGGCACTGGATGCTGCCGTTTCGCTGATTCAGAAAAACATGGCGCGCCAGGCCAGCCGCGGCAAGATCACGGATGACCAGGTGAATGCTGCACTTGCCCGGATCACCACCTCCATGGCGCTGGAAGAGGTCGGTCAAACCGACCTGGTGATCGAAGCCGCAACAGAACGTGAGACAGTCAAACAGGCGATCTTCGAAGATCTGCTGCCCCATTTGCAACCCCATACGATTCTGACATCGAACACCTCATCGATCTCGATTACCCGGTTGGCCAGCCGCACCGACCGCCCGGAACGCTTCATGGGGTTTCACTTCATGAACCCGGTTCCGGTGATGCAACTGGTTGAGCTCATTCGGGGAATCGCAACGGATGAGCCCACCTTTACCGCTTGCAAGGAAGTGGTCGAACGGTTGGGCAAAACGGCGGCAAGTGCCGAGGACTTCCCCGCCTTCATCGTGAACCGGATCCTGATGCCGATGATCAACGAAGCGGTTTATACGCTTTACGAAGGGGTGGGGTCGGTTCAATCCATCGACCAGTCGATGAAGCTGGGCGCGAACCACCCAATGGGGCCGCTGGAATTGGCGGATTTCATCGGACTGGACACCTGCCTGGCCATCATGAACGTCCTGCACGATGGCCTTGCCGATACCAAGTATCGCCCCTGCCCGCTGCTCACCAAATATGTCGAGGCCGGCTGGCTGGGTCGCAAGACCAAGCGCGGCTTCTATGATTATCGCGGTGACGTGCCTGTCCCGACCCGCTGAGGCGGCCGGGCAAGTTTGGGCGAAGCCTACGGGCTTCGCCTTCAGTTGAGACCTAGGCCCATCGTGCGCTCGCGCAGCCACGCCATGAAGCCGCGCGGGTCACTGTGCAGACGCTCCATTTCGGCTTCTGTCAGCGGTTCGCCAATCACCGGTGACTGTGGCTTTTTGCAGGACCGGACAATTTCGTGCAGCAGTAGTCCCTGACGCAGGATCGGCGAAATGCGATTCGCGATCTGATACCAGCGGGAGTTCGCGCCGGGGAACCGGATCGGCACCACCTGCGCACCGGAGCGGCGGATCATCTGCGCGGTGAACACATTCCACTCACGTTCGATTGCCGGGCCGAACCAGGTGTCCGAGCTCATCACTACCCCCGACGGGAACAGCGCAACAACACCGCCCTCCTTGAGGTGCGCCATCGCCTTGGCGCGCATCTCAACCATCTTCCGCTGGGCTTCGGGATCATGCGGGAACGGCACCGGGATCATGAAAGACGTTGCCGCCTCATCCAGGCCGGTCAGCACCGAACGCGTCAGGATCCGGTAGTCCTCGCGCACACGACCAATCAGTTCGGCCAGGATCATGCCATCGACCATCCCGTGCGGGTGATTGGCCACGACAACAACCGGCCCATCCTTGGGAATGTTCTCAAGCTGCTCACGGGGTGTCAGCAGGTCAATCCCCATGACGTCCAGAGCACCTTTCCAGAACTTCTGTCCCCGGTACTGGGCGTTCTGCCGTTCGAAACGGTTGACCATCCGCAGGATGCTGAGCTTGCCGGTGAACCATTCGATCGCGCGGATCGCAAAGCCGGTCCATGCGTCGTCGAATGAATTCGCGTAGGTCAGGGTCCGGCGGTCATATACTTCGCCGGTGTCTGTTTTCGCCTCTGGCGAAATCCCGCTGTCCCTGTCATGCGCAGTCTGAACCACGTCTCAAACCTGTCCCGCGCCCGTAGGCGCGCCTAGTAGCCTTCACCGAACTTGTCAGCCACAAGCGTCTCCAGCGCCTTTGCAAGCGCCTCTGCATCGGGGCCGGACGTTTCGACGTCAATAGTCGTTCCTTTTGACGCTGCCAACATCAAAAGACCCATAATGCTGTCACCCGACGCGGACAACCCGTCACGGGAAACCTCTGCCGTTGCGTCAAAGCCTTCGACAAGCTCAACCAGTTTGGCAGAGGCGCGGGCATGCAGCCCCTTTTCGTTCACGATCTTCAATGTCCGCACTGTCATGTGGCAGATAGTTCCCTTATTCCGGCGACACGTTTTGCGCGTTGATGTATTTCTTGCCAGCTTCCATAGCACCGCGCACCGCGTCCGCGACCGGCAAATGGCGTGTTTTTGCCAATTTGATCAGCATGGGCAGATTTGCTCCGTACAGAATACGCCGATCCGCCGGAGCACAGGCCCGCAGGCTGAGGTTCGACGGCGAGCCACCAAAAAGGTCGGTCACGAGGACAACCCCATCGCCCTTGTCGACGGAATCGGCCGCCTGACAGATTTCACGCTGCTTGGCTTCCCGATCTTCATCAGGCGCAATGGCGATCGCTATCAGTCCTTGCTGAACTCCAACCACATGCTCGACCGCCGCCAAGTACTCCTTGGCTAGGCCTCCATGAGCAACGATCACTATACCGATCAATACGGATCCCCGACTACTGGTGCTGGCTCTGTAACTCGCGATGCTTAATTGACACCCGCAGGCCCTGATCTTCAAGGGCCTTCGCCAAGGTTTCTGCGGTTGCAACCGACCTATGACGCCCGCCGGTACACCCAAGCGCGATCACCAGGAACGGTTTTCCCTCTTTGCGGTAGGCAGGCACCAGATGCTCCAGCAGCCCCAGCACCCGCTCGATGAAAGGAGGAAAGTTCGGATCCGTCCGCAAATAGCCCTGCACTTCGGCATCGCGGCCGGTTTGCGCCCGCAGTTCGGCAACCCAATAAGGGTTGTCCAGGAAGCGACAGTCAAAAACCAGATGGGCCGCTGGGGGAATGCCCTGAACAAAGGAAAACGATTCCAGCTGGAGGGTGATTGCGCCAACAGAGGGGGGATCGAAGTGGTCAACAACTTGACTGCGCAACTCGTGCACATTCCAATCAGACGTGTCCCAGACAAGATCCGCAATGTCCCGCATTTCCGACAGTAGTGCCTGTTCTCGTGCGATTCCCGCCTCAGGCGTCCCCTCGCGGGACAGGGGATGGCTGCGCCGGGTCGCCGAATACCGCTGTAGCAGGGTTTCGACAGAGGCGTTGAGATACAGCACTGTTACCCGATAGCGGCCGCCTTGCCGCCACTCCGACAGAAGACGCAAAACCGCACCCGAGGAGATCTCGGCGCTGCGCACATCCAGCCCCGCGGCATGGCGCATGCCGGGTTGCATGTCTTCTGCGTAAGCCTCCAACAGCGAAGCAGGGAGGTTGTCGACCGTGTCGAAACCCAGATCCTCCAACGCTTTGATAACGCTGGTTCTCCCCGCTCCGGAAAGCCCCACCACCAGAACCAGTTCCGGGTTGTCTCTGTGCGTTTGTGCGGTCACGTTTCGAGCCTGCCAAACCGTAGAAAGTGAATCACTCCAGCGTCAAAATAGGGCGAGTCCACACGATGCAAAAGGTCGATCTCGGTATCCAACACGGTCACGTGCCGCTGGGGAGGCAATCTGTCCACCTCCTCTGAGGCCAGATCCACAACCAAACAGAGTTTCACCGGCGCCCGGAACGGCGCGTGCAGAAGGCCGATGCCCCGCATCTCGATCAGGCCGGCGATTGGGTCGGGTGGGCTGGCCCAGACATCGCCGCCCCGTGCTTCAAGGACAACGCGATCGTCGGCAACCAGAGTGGCGCCAAGCGCCATCATCGACAGCGCCAGACCCGATTTGCCGCTCCCGGACGGCCCCAGAATCAGTGCTGCCTTGTCATCAATGGCAACACAGGTTCCATGCAGGATTTCGGAACGGGATCCGCCCGGTCTCTGCGCGGCGTCCGACACGGGTCAGACAGGTAGGCCCACCACGAAGCGCGCGCCCAGCGGCTCGGAGGTGATGTCGGCCTCGGTCGGGCGGATATTTTCGGCCCAGATCACGCCGCCATGCGCTTCGACAATCTGCTTGGAGATCGCAAGCCCAAGGCCGGAGTTGTTGCCAAAATGCTCTTCGGGACGCTGGGAATAAAACCGCTTGAAGATCTTGCTCAGCGCCTGCTCCGGAATGCCCGGCCCTGTGTCCTCGACCACGATCAGCACCCGGTTCTGCCGCTTGCGCGCCCAGACACGGATGGCATCCCCGTCTTCACAGAACGAAATGGCATTGGTGATCAGGTTGACAAAGACCTGTGCCAAGCGGGCTTCAAGCCCGTGAATGGTGATCGGCTCGGCTGGAAGATCGGCGATATAATCGATCCCCTTGGTCCGGGCGTCTTCCCCAAGGTACTGGTTCAGATTGCCCAGCATTGTCAGCAGATCGAAGTTGTCCTGCTCTTCCTTGACCAGTTCCGCATCCAGCCGCGAGGCGTTTGAGATGTCACTGACCAGACGATCCAGACGCCGCACGTCATGTTCGATGACGTCCAGAAGCCGGGTCCGCTGGTCATCACGCTTGACCATGCGCAGCGTACCAACCGCGGATTGCAGGCTGGCCAGCGGGTTTTTGATTTCATGGGCCACATCGGCCGCGAATTGTTCGTTGCCGTCGATCCGATTGTAGAGGGCCGACACCATGCCGCGCAGCGCACGACTCAGCCGTCCAATTTCATCAGGCCGCGCGGTCAGATCCGGGATGCGAATACGCCCCGGTGTGGAGTTGCGCGCATTCCGGTCGCGGCCCAGTTCCGCGGCTTCCGCCAGATCGGACAGCGGGTTTGCAATCGTGGAGGCCAGAACCAGGCTCAGACCGATGGAAACCAGCAATGCCACGACAAACATCTGAAGCACGCGCTCCCGCTCGGCCCGGACCAGAGCGTCAATTTCACCCGAAGGGCTGACCAGCGCCAACGCGCCCGCCAGCTGCGCTCCGCTCTGGATCGGGGTCGAGGCAGAGAAGACCTTGCCACCGGTCTGATCGGTCAGGGTCACCACCTTGGTCGACCCGCTCAGAACTTCGGGAAGGTGATCGGTAAGCTGTTGCTGAATATCTCGCTCCGGGCCTGCGGTGCCACCTGCCAGCGGTGCCGACACAAAGCCCCAGATCGCCGCCAGGCCATCCGTGATCACGGTTGAGCCGCTCTGCGCGCCTTCGACATCAACCGTTTCCGTGCCCTGTACCTGCCCAACCAGCGATCCGGCGGTGTCGAAGACAAACAGCTCAACCCCCTGGCGCAGGTGCAGCGCCTCAAGGGTTTCAGCCACGTCGATGCCATCGCCAGTGACCAGATTCACCGGACCGCCCCCCGGCAGCCGCGCCTGGAACACGTCCGAGATCAGGCGGACTTCGCTGACCAGTGCCTCGGCCCGCTGGGCCACAAGGCTGTCCCGCGACGAGTTCAGATACAGGATCCCGGAGACCAGAATGATCAGGGCGATCAGGTTGAACGTGATGATCTTGCGCGTCAGGGGCGAGCCCTTGAGCGAGAACACCCCACGGCGGGCGCGCTTGACCTGCATCTCTTCGGCAACGGTGCTGTTCGGGGCGACCCAATCGTCGCCCAGCACAACATCGCCGTTACGATGCATCTGCGATGTGGTTGTATCGCGCACGTCTGTCCTTTCGACGGGCCTGCCCGGGCCCGTTACTCTTCGTTATAGCGGTAGCCAATGCCGTAGAGCGTTTCGATGGCCGAGAAATCCGGATCGGCGCTGCGCATCTTCTTGCGCAGGCGTTTGATGTGGCTGTCGATCGTGCGGTCATCCACATAGACCTGATCGTCATAGGCCACGTCCATCAGCTGATCGCGCGACTTCACGAAGCCCGGACGCTGTGCCAACGCCTGCAGCAGCAGGAATTCGGTCACCGTCAGCGACACGTCCTGACCTTTCCAGCTGACCGAGTGGCGCAGCGGATCCATGCGCAGCTGGCCGCGTTCCATCACCTTGGTTTCGGGCGTGGAGCCAACCACATCCCCGCTGACCGCTTCCTGGCGACGCAGAAGGGCGCGGATACGCTCGACCAGCAGGCGCTGCGAAAACGGCTTCTTGACGTAGTCATCAGCCCCCATGCGCAGGCCCAGGACCTCGTCAATCTCATCGTCCTTCGACGTCAGGAAAATCACCGGCATCTGGGTCTTCTGTCGCAGACGCTGCAACAGGTCCATGCCATCCATGCGCGGCATCTTGATATCCAACACTGCCATGTCCGGCAGTTTCTTGTTGAATGCATCAAGTGCAGCTTGCCCATCGTTATAGGTTTCGACCTCGAAGCCCTCTGCCTCGAGCGTCATGGAAACAGATGTCAGGATGTTCCTGTCATCATCTACCAATGCAATCTTTGACATCCGGGTGCCCCTATACTGCTCTGAACTGCCTTCTTTTTGCCGCAATAATCACCTTTCCGGCCGCGCGAATCAATCCATAATCGCGAATCACCCCCGTGATTGCGGCTCATTTCCCCAAAAAAACTTTACGAAAGGCTGAAATGCCGCTGTCGTTTGCGGCAGGTTTTTCATGGTTGCGCTAAAGGTTGCCGTGATGGCGCTAACTGCGCCAAACCGTCCTGTTCATGCCCCAAAACGTCGTGTTAAGACGCCGCTCATCGGCGCCATTGCCGTTTCAAATTGCCCCACGGCACCGCGTTGCAGACACATTGCACCAGTGCCGCCACAGGAGAAAAACGCATGACATCTGGACGGGTTAACCCGCAATTCCGCCTCGAAGATCAGGGCATCGAGGGTCTGGGCAATGTCTATTACAACTATATGGAACCGGCGCTGATCGAAGAAGCGTTGAAGCGCGGTGAAGGCTCGCTTGGCAAAGGCGGGGCCTTCCTGGTCACCACCGGAAAATTCACTGGCCGTTCGCCCAAAGACAAACACATCGTCAAAACCGACAGCGTTGCTGACAACATCTGGTGGGAAAACAACGCCGCCATGTCGCCTGAAGGCTTTGACGCGCTGCACGCCGACATGCTGGAGCACATGAAGGGCAAGGACTATTTCGTCCAGGACCTGGTCGGCGGCGCCGATCCGGCCCATGCCATCAACGTCCGCATGATCACCGAGCTGGCCTGGCACAACCTGTTCATCCGTCACCTGCTGCGACGTCCCGACCGTGAAGACCTGAACGACTTCACCGCTGACTTCACCGTCATCAACTGCCCCAGCTTCCAGGCGAACCCGGAAAAGCACAACTGCCGCTCCGAAACCGTCATCGCGATGAACTTCGACAAGAAGGTCATCCTGATCGGCGGCACCGAATACGCCGGCGAAAACAAGAAATCCGTGTTCACCCTGCTGAACTACATGCTGCCCGAGAAAGGCATCATGCCGATGCACTGCTCGGCCAACCACGCCAATGGCAACCCGGTTGATGCGGCCGTGTTCTTCGGTCTGTCGGGCACCGGCAAGACCACCCTGTCGGCAGATCCCGCACGCACGCTGATCGGCGATGACGAGCACGGCTGGTCGGATCGCGGCACCTTCAACTTCGAAGGCGGCTGCTACGCCAAGACCATCAACCTGAACGCCGAAGCAGAGCCGGAGATCTACGCGACCACCAGCAAGTTCGGCACCGTGATCGAAAACATGGTCTTCGATGAAGAGACCAAGGAACTGGATTTCGATGATGACAGCCTGACCGCCAACATGCGCTGCGCCTACCCGCTGGAGTACATCTCCAACGCGTCCAGCAGCGCCATGGGTGGCCACCCCAAGAACATCATCATGCTGACCTGCGACGCGTTTGGCGTTCTGCCTCCGATCGCGCGGTTGACCCCGGCGCAGGCGATGTATCACTTCCTGTCCGGCTTCACTTCGAAAGTGGCCGGAACCGAGCGCGGCGTGACCGAGCCGGAGCCGACCTTCTCGACCTGCTTTGGCGCACCCTTCATGCCGCGTCGTCCCGAAGCCTACGGCAACCTGCTGCGTGAAAAGATCGCCCAGCACGGTGCAACCTGCTGGCTGGTCAACACCGGCTGGACCGGTGGCGCCTACGGCGTTGGTTCGCGTATGCCGATCAAGGCAACCCGCGCCCTGCTGACCGCCGCTCTGGACGGGTCGCTGGCCGAGGCCGAGTTCCGCAAGGACAGCAACTTCGGCTTTGACGTGCCGGTTTCCATGCCCGGCGTCCCCGAGGTCCTGCTGGACCCGCGCCGCACCTGGGATGACCAAGCCGCTTATGACAAGCAGGCCGAAAAGCTGGTTCAGATGTTCTCGGACAACTTCCAGCAGTACCTGCCCTACATCGACGAAGATGTGAAAGCTGCTGCAATCGGCTAAGGCCATCTGGCAATCGTTTGAACAAAAGGGCCGTCTCCAAACTGGGGGCGGCCCTTTTCTTTGACCTGATGCGCCTGCTCTGTGGTTTAAGTGGTCAGGCCAAGGCGCACGAGGTTCATCCCCGCAACCACCAGCACCAACAAAGTTGCCTTGCGGAATGTCTCCTGATCGATGCGGTCATGCACTTTCATGCCCAGCCACATCCCCAGAAGCGCTGGCCCCAGAAGCGCCACGGACAAGGGCACCGTTTCGGCCCGCAACACCCCGGACCCGGTGTGCGCGAAGACCAGGCTCACCGCCCCCAGGCCATAGATGACCCCTTGCACGCGATGCTGTTCCGTCTTCGGCGTATTTCTGGCTGTAAGGTAAAGCACCGTCGGCGGCCCCCAAACGCCGGAAAAGCCGCCGATGGACCCAGCGATTGCGCCAAACAGCGCTTCAACCCAGCGCGGCGCGTGATCCAGCCGCAATCGGAAACCGATCAGCTGCAATGCAGCGAAGAAGGTGACCGGCACCCCCAAGGCCAACAGCATGACATTGCGGGGCATCAGCAGCACCATTTGTGCGCTGGCCATCAGAAAGACGAACCCCACCAGAAGGAACAGCCGGAACTTACGAACCGATTGCAAAGCCGCCGCCACACCGCCGCGCAGTGCCTGCAGCCCATTGCTGGCAACCGTGGCAAAAATCAGCCCAGCAAGCGCTACATCTGGTGGCAGAAAACTACTTAACCCCGAAATAAGGATCATTGGCAGTGCAAATCCCACCATGCCCTTGATCAACCCTCCGATCAGGGCGACCCCACAGGCCATTGCGAACATTTCGGGTGTCATGAGGGAAAACAACAAATCCATTCCGCCGTCTTATCA
Organism: Paracoccaceae bacterium; assembly: GCA_022763485.1. Taxonomy (GTDB): domain Bacteria; phylum Pseudomonadota; class Alphaproteobacteria; order Rhodobacterales; family Rhodobacteraceae; genus Aliisedimentitalea. Next base: position 11,216 of record JALEGX010000013.1, read on the forward strand.
CGTCCGAATTCTTCCGGCTCAGAAAAAACTTTGCGCAACTTTAGAACCAAACGGAATGTCGCAGCGTATTTTTGTTGCGCTGCAAGTGCAAAATGATTACGACCAAGCGACCCGATAAAGGATGTGATTCATGGCCCATGACGGACAGGACCTGCAAATGACCGCTGATGCTGCAAATTCGCCGATTCTCCCCGACCTTCTGACGCTGACCGCTGCGGCTCTGCCGCCCGTCACGCAGCTGTATGAACGTGCCCGTGATGCCGTCCGTGC
>JALEGX010000149.1 GCA_022763485.1 Paracoccaceae bacterium
CCCCGGCGTCACGGCAGACGCCTCACTTGCTGGAAATACGCCCGTCCACATAGGGCTGATATGGCGAATGCTCCGCCAGGTATTCCGCCGTCACATCCGCCAGATCCGGACCGTAGTCATAGGCATTCTTGTCGTCGCCCGCGAACATCTTGTAGCCGTCCCCGCCGTTGCGGACATAGTTGTTGGTCACCACCAGATAGGTCTTGTCCATGTCGATGGGAGCGAACCCGTCAGCCGTGGCCACCATCACATCCGAAATCCGCCCCTCATTCGGCGCGACTGACGGATCCCAGGTGAATTTCAACCCCGCCACCTGCGGGAAGCGGCCCTTGACCTCTTCCACCTGGCTCACCCCGTTTTCCAGCGCCGCCACAACGGTGGCCCCGGTGATTTCAAAGGTCGACAGGGTGTTCTGGAAGGGCAGCACCGTCAGCACTTCGCCCATGGTGACCTCCCCCTCATCGATGCTGGCGCGCAGACCGCCGGCGTTGGCGATGGCGATGGAGGCGCCCTGATCCTTGACCCGTGCCAGCATGGCATCGGCCACCAGATTGCCCATCTCGCATTCCTGCACCCGGCAGACCGACCGGTTCCCCTCGATCGCCGCACCAGAGGCCGCGACAACACGCTGTTTCATCTCTTCAATGGGCGCGCCCATTTCCGCAACGCGCGCGGCAATTGCTGCATCCGGCACCACTGACGCATCAAGCAGGATCGGTTCCCCCATGGCCGAGGTCACATTGCCCGCGTCATCAAACGTCAGGGTGATTTCGCCCACGTATTTGGAATAGGCATAGGCCTGCACCACCGGCACATCGCCAACCATGGTCGGGTACGGGCCCGCCGCACGATCACTGGTGTTGGACAGCAGCGTATGCGAATGGCCGCCAACCACCAGGTCAAGACCGGGCACTGCCCCCGCAATCTCCAGATCCTTGGCAAGGCCCACGTGGTTCAGCGCGATGATTATGTCGACCCCCTCGGCCTCCAGCGCGGCCACATCGGCCTTCAGGCTTTCGATTTCATCCTGAAACACCACGTCCTTGCCCGGGCTCGAGGTTTCGACCGTGTCGGTCGCCAGTGCCGAGATCACGCCAACCTTGCGTCCGCCGACGTCCAGCACCACGTGATTGCCCACCTTCCCCTTCAGCTCGGCCGAGCTGCTGAGATCCAGATTGCCGGAAATCACCGGGAAGCTCACCGCGTCGATGAAGGCTTCAAGCCCGGCGGGGCCATCGTCGAATTCGTGGTTGCCCACGGCCATCACGTCATAGCCGATAGCCTCCATGAACTCGGCCTCTGCCGCGCCTTTGTAGGTGGTGTAAAAGAGCGAGCCCTGGAACGGATCGCCCGCGTCCAGAACCAGCAGGTTCTGCCCGGCCATATCGGCGCGTTTGGCGTCGATCATGGTTTTGATCCGCGCCACGCCGCCAAAGCATTTGCCTTCGGCCTCATCATCGGATTTGCAGGTGGAATCGTATTTGTTGATCGATTCAATCCGGCTGTGAATGTCATTGGTGTGCAGAATGGTCAGCTTGTAATCGGCAGTGGCCATACCGGCGGTCAGTGCCAAGGCGGCGACAGAGCAAAGGGCCCGGGTCAACATCACGATTTCTCCCTTATGATTTTGTTTTGTCGTGATGGTGCGCCTGTCTGACCTGCCTGTCAAAGGGTCGTAGGGGACAGGACGGCGAATTCCCGCTTTCCTTGGCGTCAATTTCCGGGTCGGCATGGCTTGATTCCTCATGTCAGGCGGGGCATCACCCCGACATGCTGATCTTCAAGATATTTCGGGCCGACGAATGGGCGGCCTTCGTGGCCCAGGGGGAAACCCAGGGTGCGCCAATCGACCTGCAGGACGGTTTCATTCACTTTTCCACTGCGCCGCAGGCCGCCGAAACCGCGGCAAAACACTTTGCCGGGGCCGAGGGCCTGTGGTTGCTGGCGTTCGATGCCGCGCAGATGGGCGAGGCCCTGAAATGGGAGGTGTCGCGCGGCGGCGCCCTCTTCCCGCATCTCTACCGGTCGATGCAGCTGGATGAGGTCGCATGGATCCGCCCGCTCCCGTTGGTGGACGGTGTGCATCAGTTCCCCGAAGGCTTCACCGGATATAACGATCCCGAACGGGCGCAGTTCGACGCTTTCAAGGCCCTGGACCGCGACGACCCGATCGAGATGCTGAACCTTGTGAAGTTCCGCGATCAGGCAACCTATCCCGCCGATCACCCGTTGGCGGAAACACCGCTGACCGGTGCCGAAGCTTACGCCAACTATGGGCGCGACACGGCCGAGATCATCGACCGTCTGGGCGCGTCGATCGTCTGGCGCGGCAGCTTCGCGGCAACCCTGATCGGCCCCTCCGACGAGGTCTGGGATGAGATCTTTGTCGCCCGTTACCCTTCCGCCCATGCCTTTCTCAGCATGGTCACGGACCCCGATTATCGCAAAGCCGTGGTGCATCGGCAGGCCGCTGTTGCGACCTCTCGCCTGATCCGCTGCGCGCCGACACAAACAGGAAATCGTTTCGGATGAACCTCCTTGAAAAGCTGGGCCTTTTTGCCCTGCACCGCATGGACCCGGAAGCCGCTCATGGCCTGTCGATCAAGGCGTTGAACATGGGGGTGACCCCGACACCCGGCGCCGTGACCTCGCCCCGCCTGCGCACGACGGTTGCCGGTCTGGATCTGCCCAACCCGGTTGGTCTGGCCGCTGGCTTCGACAAGAACGCAGAGGTGCTTGGCCCCCTGTCCCGCAGCGGCTTTGGCTTCATCGAGGTGGGTGCGGCCACGCCACGCCCGCAGCCGGGCAACCCGAAACCACGCCTGTTCCGCCTGTCGGAAGACAAGGCCGCGATCAATCGCTTCGGGTTCAACAACGAAGGCATGGAGGCCATCGCGTCCCGTCTGGCAAAGCGCCCTGCGGATGCGATCATCGGCCTGAACCTTGGGGCCAACAAGGACAGTGAAGATCGCGCCGCGGATTTCGCCCGCGTTCTGGCCCATTGTGGCGCGCATCTGGATTTTGCCACCGTCAATGTCTCTTCCCCCAACACCGAAAAGCTGCGCGACCTGCAGGGCAAGGACGCGCTGTCGGCGCTCCTGTCGGGGGTCGTGGACACCCGCGACGGGCTGGCCCGCCGGGTGCCGGTGTTCCTGAAGATCGCACCGGATCTGAGTGATGAGGAAGTCCAGGACATCGCAGCAGTGGCCCGCGAGACCGGGATCGACGCGGTGATCGCCACCAACACCACCCTGTCGCGCGACGGGCTGCGCAGCGCCCATAAAGGCGAAGCCGGTGGTCTGTCCGGCGCCCCACTGTTTGAGAAATCGACCCGTGTTCTGGCCCGGCTCAGCCAGCTGCTGGACGGCAGCGTGCCGCTGATCGGTGTCGGCGGGATCAGCTCTGCCGAGCAGGCCTATGCCAAGATCTGCGCCGGGGCGAGCGCGGTACAGCTTTATACCGCGCTGGTCTATGGCGGCATCTCGCTGGCCGCTGACATTGCCCGCGAGCTGGATCAGCTGCTGGCAAATGACGGTTTCACCAATGTCGCCGAAGCGGTTGGCACCAAAAGAGAGGACTGGCTGTGATCACCTATTGGCACAATCCCCGCTGCTCGAAATCCCGCGCCGGGCTGGCGCTGCTGGAGGAGAAAGGCGCCGCGCATGAGGTGCGCCTCTATCTGCAGGACGCACCCTCGGTTGAGGAGATTTCCGCCGTTCAGGCCGCGCTGGGTGTGCCAGCCATTGGCATGATGCGAACCGGAGAGAAGACCTTCAAGGAGCTGGGCCTGACCAAGGACAGCCCGGAGGAAACGCTGGTTCAGGCCATGGCGGAACATCCGATCCTGATCGAGCGTCCCATCGCGATCCGTGACGCTCGCGCCGCCATCGGGCGCCCCACCGAAAACCTGATCGATCTGCTGGACTGATCAGGTTACCCCAGCGTGGCTTCCAGGCGCGGATAGCGCCACCCCAGGGTGAAGCCACGCATGGTGTTCAGCACCATCAACGCCGCCCACAGCCCATGATTGCCAAAAAGCGGCACCAGAAGGGCCAGGGCAATAGCATAGGCGGCAACAGACTGGATCATCGCCTGACGCATCGGGCGGGTCCAGGTGGCCCCAATGTAGATGCCGTCCAGAATATAGCTGGCCACGCTCAGCAACGGCGCCACCGCCGCCCAGGGCAGGAAGACGCGACCGGCCGCCCGCACTTCGGGATTGGTGCTCATCAGATCAATCATCCACGGGCCGGCCACGGCAAAGCCCAGGCTCAGCAGCAACGCGCCACCGACGCCCCATTGCGCCGCCAGAACCGAGGCCCGGCGCAGGTTCCGACGGTTCCGGGCACCGATGGCCCCGCCCACCAGCGCTTCGGCTGCAAAGGCAAACCCGTCCAGCGCGAAGGCGGTGATTTCAACCGTTTGCAGCAGGATCTGGTTTGCGGCCAGGTTCACATCCCCCAGATCGGAGGCCACGAACAGGAAGGCGGTGAACGACCCCGTCAGCAGCACCGAACGGACCATGATGTCCGCATTTACCTGCATCATGTGGCGCAGGCGGGCCGTGTCGAAGATCCGCGCCCGGTCGCGCCAATAGCCCCCCGCGAAGGCGCTGCGACAAAGCCAAAGCCCCAGAAACAGCCCGCTCCACTCGGCCAGCAGCGTGGCCACGGCAACCCCTTCGATGCCCCAGCCCAGTCCCAGAACAAACCACAGGTCCAAGACGATGTTCAGACCGTTCATCCACAGTTGCAGCACCAGCACCGCACGGGCGCGCTCCTGTGCGATCAGCCACCCCGTCACCGCATAAAGCGCGATCACCGCAGGCGCGCCCCAGATCCGGATGGTCAGATAGGACCGTGACAGGGCCTCGACCTCGGCGCTGGCCGGGGCAATGGCAAAGGCCGCGGCAAAGAGGCCAAGTTGCCCGGCGATCAACACGCCGCCAGCGGCAAAGGCGATCAAAAGGCCGCGGATCAACAGAACGACGGTTTCGCCTTCATCCCCGGCACCCCGCGCTTGCGAAGCCAGCCCCGTGGTGCCCATTCTCAGGAAGCCGAACACCCAGTAGAAGGTCGCCAGGATGACCGCGCCGATGCCCACGGCCCCAATGGGCGCAGCCTCGCCCAGCCGTCCCACCACGCCGGTATCCACCGCTCCCAGGATCGGGACCGTGACGTTGGACAGCACGATCGGCAGCGCGATGGCCAGCACCCGGCGATGCGTGACCTGTTCGGTGGACCCGCTCACCTTGGATCAGGCAGTGTCAGAGGACGGCTGCGGCATCAGGAAGTGGCCGGTACCCTGGGCATAAAGCTTGTCCTTGTGATCCTGCCAGGCCTCGACATGCACGGATGCATAGCGCCGCCCCGCGCGGGATACGGAGGCGCGGGCATAGGCATCTCTGGGCAGGCCTGAGCGCAGGTAGTCGACGGTGAAATCGATGGTCTTCGGCAAGCGCGGCAGCTCCCCCTTGGAAATCGCCTCGGGGTCGATGCGCCCGGCCTCGATATCGGGCCAGAGGTGCTCCCAACATAGCGTGATCGCCGCCGTCACCTCCAGAAAGGCCGCGGTGACGCCGCCGTGGATGGCCGGCAGGAACGGGTTGCCGATCAGCTTGTCGTCAAAGTTCAGCTGCGCCGTCAGTTCATCGCCCCGGCGGTCAAAGGTGATGTCCAGAAAACGGACGAAGGGAACAGCACCCACCAGTGCGCGCAGGGCGTCATCGCGGCGTTGCTTCACCTCTTGCATGGGTTCAGGCTTGGTACGGGTCAAAAGCGTTTCTCCACGGTGAAGGCGCCGGATGCGGTTGCAACGGGCGTGTCCGTATCCTCATCGGTGGCGGTTGCCCGGACGAAGGCAACATTGCGGGTGATGTGATGGCATTTGGCGGTGGTTCGGATGCTCTGGCCCGGGTTGGCCGCGCGCATGTATTCGATCCGCAGGTCGATGGTGGCGGTGCCGCCGGGTGCCGACGGGTGGCTCATCACTGCCGCGCCGCAACAGGTGTCCATCAGGGCCGAGACCGCACCGCCGTGGATCACACCGGTGCGGGGATCGCCGATCAGCTTTTCATCATAGGGCATTTCGATCGTCGCGGTTCCTTCCGCGATTTCGGTCAGAACCATCCCCAGCTCCCTGGCATGGGGGATCGCTTCGATGAATTGTCTGGCGAGCTTTACCTTGTCGACCACACCTATTCTCCTGCCCTTTGAGTTGCCCTTTCTATTGAGCAGCCTCCAGCTCAAAGAGCAACCCCGGCTGTTGCGTCCCGCGCCGGGACGCCATACCTTGCGCCCGAGGAGAAGACGGATGACCGAAACAAGATTGTCATTCAAGGAGATGTGCGCCGAGTTCGAAGTGACTCCGCGGACGCTCCGGTATTATGAGTACATCGAATTGTTGCAACCGGATCGCGAGGGACGCTCGCGGTTCTACGGTGCCCGCGAGCGGGCCCGGATGAAGCTGATCATGCGTGGCCGTCGGTTCGGCTTTCAGCTGGAAGAAATACGCCAATGGCTATTGATTTATGAGCATGAAGGCAACGAAGCCCAGATGCAGGCCTTTGTTGAGATGGCAGACCGGCAGATGGTCGAACTGCAATCTCAGCGCCAGCAGCTGGACGAGGCCATGGACGAATTGTCAGAGCTTCGGACCCACACGGTGAACAGCCTGAAGTAACACCTGCAACAACGCTAAGAACCGGATCACCCCTCGCCTTCGTGGCGGGGGGTGATTCTGTTTTCGGAACACCGTTCCGCAAGGCGAAAGGTACCCAAACACCCCACATCACGACGATCCGCCCTGCGGAACGAAATTCCGTTGCGTAACAAAATTGCGGGCCATCGGGGGTGTCAGAGCGTGATCTTACGTCAGCAAAAAGGTGACGCAACGTACAAGTTACGTAAACGTCAAGCACATGTTGTAAACGAAACCCGACCAACCCAGTTTGTTCACGTACCCTAAGGTAAGAGTGAGACGCATGACTGAAACTGAAGAAGTGATGACCATCCGCGAGATGTGCGATGCCTATGACGTAACCCCGCGCACGTTGCGGTTTTACGAGTCCAAGGAATTGCTGTTCCCCATTCGCGACGGCCAGAAACGCCTGTTCACGAAACGCGACCGCGCCCGGCTGAAGCTGATCCTGCGCGGCAAACGGTTTGGTTTCAGCCTCGAAGAAATCCGCCAGCTTCTGGATCTGTATCACATGGGTGATCAGCAGCACACGCAGCTGAAGCGCACCTATGAGATCGCTCAGGAACGTCTGGCAGACATGGAACGTCAGCGCGAAGAGCTGACCCACGCCATCGAGGATCTGCAAGAGCAACTGGCCTGGGGCGAGAAGATCATCGCCTCCATGTCCAAGGACAAGGCCGCCGAGTAATCGCGCGCCCTGCCTCCACCGTTTATCGCGCTGTTCAAGGGAGAACCTGAATGCCTACCTATGCCGCCCCTACCAAAGATATGCATTTTGTCCTTCATGATGTCCTGAAGGTTTCGGAATCCGACATCCCCGGCTATGCCGAGCTGGAACCGGATTTCACTTCTGCGGTTCTGGAAGAAGCCGGAAAGCTGACCGGCGAAGTGCTGGCCCCGCTGAACGTGGTGGGCGACCAGGAAGGCTGCCGCCTGGAAAATGGCGTTGTCTACACCCCCACCGGCTTCAAGGCGGCTTTCGAGCAGGTCAAGGAAGGCGGCTGGACCGGGCTGGACATGCCCGAAGAATATGGCGGCCAGAACATGCCCTATGTGCTGGGTACCGCGGTGGGTGAGATGTTCTCGTCCTCGAACCAGGCTTTCACCATGTATCAGGGGCTGACCCACGGTGCGGCCTCGGCGATCCTGGCGCATGGTACCGACGCACAGAAGAACAAGTGGCTGCCCAAGATGGTGAGCTGCGAATGGACCGGCACCATGAACCTGACGGAACCGCATTGCGGCACCGATCTGGGCCTGATGCGCACCAAGGCGGAACCGCAGGGCGACGGCACCTACAAGATTTCCGGTCAGAAGATCTTCATCTCTGCCGGTGACCACGACATGGCCGACAACATTGTGCATCTGGTTCTGGCCAAGATCCCAGGAGGACCCGAAGGCATCAAAGGCGTGTCGCTGTTCATCGTGCCGAAGTTCAAGGTCGATGACGACGGCAACATCGGCGCCCGCAACGGCGTCACGGTCGGCAACATCGAAAAGAAGATGGGCATCCACGGCAACTCGACCTGTGTGCTGAACTATGATGAGGCCGAAGGCTACCTGCTGGGCGAAGAGCACAAGGGTATGCGGGCCATGTTCACCATGATGAACGAAGCCCGTCTGGGCGTCGGCATGCAGGGTCTGGCCGCGGCCGAAGTCGCCTATCAGAACGCGGTGGATTACTCCAAGGACCGCCTGCAGGGTCGCGACGTCACCGGCGTCAAGAACCCCGATGGCCCCGCCGACCCGCTGATCGTTCACCCCGATATCCGCCGCTCGCTGATGGATCAGAAAAGCTTCGCCGAAGGCGCGCGGGCCTTCATCCTGTGGGGTGCGACGATGATCGACAAGGCGCACCGCGCGCAGGACAAGGATGCCGACGGTCTGATCAGCCTGCTGACCCCCGTCATCAAGGGCTTCCTGACCGACGAAGGCTATGACATGACCGTCAAGGCCCAGCAGATCTATGGCGGGCACGGCTATATCGAAGAACACGGCATGAGCCAGTTCACCCGCGACTGCCGGATCGCCATGATCTATGAAGGCGCAAACGGCGTTCAGGCGCTGGATCTGGTCGGCCGCAAGCTGGCCCAGGACGGCGGCAAGCACGTCATGGCCTTCTTCGACATGGTCAAAACCTTCTGCAAGGAAAATGGCGACATTTCCGAGGCCTACACCAAGGACTTCATCGAGCCGCTGAAACGTGCATCGAAGGATCTGCAGGCGGCCGGCATGTACTTCATGCAGAACGGCATGACCAACCCCAACAATGCGCTGTCGGGCTCCTATGACTTCATGCATATGTTCGGTCATGTCTGCCTGGGCCTGATGTGGGCAGAAATGGCGAAAGCCGCTCAATCGGCTCTTGACGCTGGGTCCTCTGACGCGGCGTTCTACGAGACGAAACTTACC
>JALEGX010000150.1 GCA_022763485.1 Paracoccaceae bacterium
CGCGCGAGGTGACCGCCTATTACGCGCGGGTACTTCAGGCCGATGTTCCGCTGGCGCTGGACGTCATTTCCGACATCGTCCTGAACCCCGTGTTCGATCCCCGTGAGATCGAGATCGAGCGCGGTGTGATCCTGCAGGAGATCGGTCAATCGCTGGATACGCCGGACGATGTGATCTTTGACTGGTTGCAGGAAGAGAGCTATCGCGGCCAGCCGCTGGGGCGGACGATCCTTGGCCCGAGCGAGAAGGTCAGCCGGTTCAATCGCGAAGACCTGTCCAGCTTTGTGGGTGAGCATTATGCCCCCAACCAGATGATCCTGGCGGCTGCCGGTGCGGTGGATCATGATCAGCTGGTGCGCATGGCCGAAGCCCTGTTCGGTCATCTGAAGCCGAATGTCGAACGCTCCGTTGAACCGGGCTTGTTCACCGGTGGTGAAGCGCGGCGTCAGAAGGATCTGGAGCAGGCCCATTTTGCGCTGGCCTTCGAAAGCCCGGGCTATCGCGACAACGCCATCTACACGGCGCAGATCTATGCCAGCGCGCTTGGCGGCGGCATGTCCTCGCGTCTGTTCCAGGAAGTGCGCGAAAACCGGGGGCTGTGCTACACGATCTTCGCCCAGACCGGGGCCTATGCGGACACTGGCACCACCACGATCTATGCCGGCACCTCGGGCGCGGAACTGGCCGAGCTGTCGCGCATCACAATTGATGAGATGAAGCGCGCCGCGGATGATATGAGCCCCGAAGAGGTGGCCCGCGCCCGTGCGCAGATGAAAGCAGGGATGCTGATGGGGCTGGAAAGCCCGTCGAACCGGGCCGAACGTCTGGCGCGTCTGGTGCAGATCTGGAACAAGGTGCCTGACCTGTCCGAGACCGTGGCCCGCATTGATGCGGTCACCACCGGTGACGTGCGTGAGTTTGCCGAGATGACCGCCGCCCGTGCGCCCATGGCCCTTGCGGTCTATGGCCCGGTCGAGGGCGCGCCGTCCATGGCTGAGCTGCAGGAGAGGCGCGCGGCCTGATGCTGCTGACCAAACGGAAGGTCCGGATTGAAACGGAACGGTTGACCCTGCGGGCACCGGTCCATTCGGATTTTCGCGATTGGGCACAACTGCGGGTCGACAGCAGCGATTTCCTGATCCCCTGGGAGCCCAGCTGGGCTGCGGATCATCTGACCCGAAAGTCGTTTACCAATCGCGTCTACTGGGCGCAGCGGTCGATCTCGAACGGGTCCGCAATACCGCTGTTTCTGTTTCGGCGCAGTGATGAGGCGCTTCTGGGCGCGATCACCCTGGACAACATTCGCCGGGGGCCAGCGCAGTCGGGTACCCTGGGATATTGGACCGGGCAGCAATATGCGCGGCAGGGCTATATGCGTGAGGCGCTGGAAGCGATGCGCCACTATGCCTTTACGCGGCTGGATCTGAGCCGCCTTGAAGCGGCCTGTCTGCCGGAAAACGCAGCGTCGCGTGGTTTGTTGGAAGCGGTGGGTTTCAAATACGAAGGCGTTGCGCAATCCTACCTTCAAATCAATGGCCGCTGGCGCACCCATGTGCTGTATGCCGCGCTTCGCAGTGATCGGCGCGGTCGCACGGACAGCTGATCCTGTGTGGATACCTGCGGGCGAAAGGGAGCGATACGGGGATATGGAACTCAATCCTGCGGATGACACATTTGCCCGCCACTTGCAGGGCGAACTGCCGGAGCATGTGATCAAGCCTATCGAGCCGCGCTATCTGGAAGAGCCGCGTGGTCGGTATCAAGGGCAATGCGGGATCCTGGCCGCGCCAGAGACGACCGAACAGGTGTCCAGCCTGCTCAAGCTGGCCAATCATCACCGCGTGCCGGTTGTGCCCTACGGCGGCGGCACCGGGCTGGTGGGCGGGCAGGTGATGCCGGACGGGCCGGCGCCGTTGCTGATTTCGCTGGAGCGTATGACCGCCATCCGTGCGGTCTATCCGGATGAGAATGTGCTGATCGCCGATGCCGGGGCCATCCTGTCTGACATTCAGGGGGCGGCCGATGCAGTGGATCGGTTGTTCCCCTTGTCGCTGGCCTCCGAAGGGTCGGCCCGCATTGGTGGGAACCTGTCGACGAACGCGGGGGGCGTGAACGTCCTGCGCTATGGCAATACGCGGGATCTGTGCCTTGGGCTGGAAGTTGTCCTGCCCGATGGCGCGGTCTGGAACGGTCTCAGCCGTCTGCGCAAGGACAACACAGGCTATGACCTGCGCAACCTGATGATCGGGGCCGAAGGGACATTGGGCGTGATCACCGGTGCGGCGCTGAAGCTGTCCCCGAAACCGTCTGCGCGTGGCACCGGTATCTTTGTCGTGCCGTCCCCGGGGGCGGCGCTGAAGCTGTTGGCGCTGGTCCGCGATCACGTGGGAGAGGCCGTCAGCGCGTTCGAACTGATCCACCGGCAGGGGCTGGAGTTCCTGACCGAAACGCTGCCGAACGTGCGACAGCCCTTTGAAACACCGCCCGAATGGTGTGTCCTGATCGAACTGGGGCTTGCGGGACGGCAGGATGCGGAAACCACCCTGACATCGATCTTCGAAGCGGGTTTGGGTGAGGAACTGGTCAGCGATGGTGTCATCGCTCAATCCAACGCGCAACGTGATGAGCTATGGTCCGTCCGGGAGCATATTCCCGAAGCCAACCGGTTGATCGGGTCGGTGTCCAGCCACGATATCTCACTGCCGCTGGGACGGGTGGCCGAATTCATCGAACGTGCCCGCGCGGAGGTGGCGCAGATTGCCGATTTCCGGATCAACTGCTTCGGTCATTTGGGGGATGGCAACCTGCACTTCAACGTCTTCCCCCTGAAAGGGCAGACCCGAGCGATACATGATGACAAAAAGGCTGCGGTCCAAGAGACGGTGCACGCTTTGGTGGCCCGCATGGAGGGCTCTGTCAGCGCGGAACACGGCGTAGGGCGGCTCAAGACCGATGACATTGAACGCTACGGCGATCCGGTCAAGCTGGACCTGATGAAGCGGATCAAGCGCACCCTGGATCCAAACGGGATCATGAACCCAGGGGCTGTGTTGAAGCTCTGACGCGGAAGGGGCTCAGAGGCCCTCGAATTCGCACAGAACATGGACATCCATGCCCAGGTCTTCCAGTACCTTGCGGCCGCCAAGATCCGGCAGATCCACGATGAAGGCGCAGGAGACGATTTCCCCGCCCAGACGTTCGATCAGCTTGATCCCCGCCGATGCGGTGCCGCCAGTGGCCAGCAGATCATCCACCACCAGAACCTTTTCGCCCGGCTGGATCGCGTCATCGTGGATTTCGACGATGGCTTCGCCATATTCCAGCTTGTAGTCTTGGCTGATCGTGGTGCCGGGCAGCTTGCCCTTCTTGCGGATCGGTACGAAGCCCACGCTCAGCTGGTGGGCGATGGCGCCACCCATGATGAAGCCACGTGCTTCCAGCCCGACCACCTTGTCGATCCGCTCCCCGGCATAGGGGTGCAGCATCTGGTCAATCGCCATGCGAAAGCCACGGGGATCGGCAAACAGGGTGGTCACATCCCGAAACAGGATGCCTTCGTGGGGGAAGTCGACAATGGTGCGAATGTAGTCCTGGACCGAGGTTTTCTTGGGCATCTGCAATTTCCGCTTGGCGTGAACACTGACGTTTGCGGGGCGCGGCGGATGGCCACGGCCCCGTCGGCGGATTTGACCGATCATCGCTCAGGTTTCAAGCGGCCCTGCAGGTTTCCGCGCGGAAATGCCCCTATCGGGCCGGGAAAATCAGCCTCTGCGGCGCAGATTGCTCCGATACAGTGCGGAAGGAAGCCAGGGCAGGTGCGGGCGACGCCAGTCGCGGCGGTCATGCAACAGGAAAGATTGTGCAGCCTGTAGGTTCATTTGTCTTTACTCACTCGTTATGGTTACGGTAATGGATATCGACATATCCTATGCAATGTATATACATTGGATGTGCGTTTTTCAAGGTCGAAGGCGAAGACTGTGAGCAAAAAAGAATCCAAAGGCGCGTCGAAAAAGAATTCGCAACTGGTTTTGCGTTTGGACAAAGCCGAGCGGGACGCCTTCGTCGAACTCTGCAAAGAGCTGGATACCAGCGCGGCCCGCGAAATTCGCCGCTTCATCCGCGGCTTCATGAAAGAGCACCAGGACTGAGCCCGAAGGCTCAGCCCGTCAGTTTGCGCATCAAGGCTTCCAGCGGGCCGCGCTTGGCGACGCGTTTCCACGCGCGCGCGTAGAGCATGCAGAGCAGGCAGAACCCCAGGCTGATCCAAAAGATCTGGTTGGTGCTCAGGGATCCGTCCAGCAAACCGGCCTCTTCCAGAAACCCCATCCCGATCAGGATATGCGCGACATAGAGCGTCAGGCTTTGTCGTCCGGCCGCGGTCAGCCACGTTGCCAGGCCAGAGCGCTCCAACACCGGGGTGATCAGGCCGATCAGGCCCAGCATGGCGCAGGCGCTGCCCGTGGCGGACAGGATGTAGAAGGGTCCCGGTGGGATTGCAGTGGCCGCCAGCAGTTCGCGCAGCTCGGCGTCTTCTGTCAGCGCCGCGGGGATCAGTCCGAGGATCGCCACCAGAGAACCCCAAAGGATCAGCGCGCGGTGCAGGGACGCCGAAGACAGGTCCTTGCGCCCCAGCCACAGCCCAAACAGCAGGAAGGTGATCCAGGGGAAAACGGGGTGCCAGCCGTTGTAGAACGTGTGGCGCAAAAAGCCCTGCACCGTCCAGAAGTCGCTGTAGACATAGGTGTCCCAGTTCCATCCGGCGTCGTAGTTCAGCGCGACAAGGGCGAAGACCGCGACGATTGGAACGGTACATATGGCAAACCACAAACGCCTGTTCGAGGCCCCCAGAAAGGGCAGCGCACAGAGGAAGTAGACGCCATAGAAATGCAGGATGTCCGCATCGAAGACGGTCATGTTGACCAGCCCGATTGCCAAGAGGAACAGGGCGCGCTTGATCTGGACAGCGGTTGTAGGCCGCGCCAGCGCCAGCCCGACACCGGCCAGAACGACAAACAGCGCGGCGGCACGGCCTTCGAGCGCGGTGGTCAGGGCGCTGGCCAGATCGGCCTGCGGGGTCACATTGGCAGCAATACGGAAGTTCACCAGCACCATGCCGCAAAAGGCAACGAATCTAGCAATGTCCAAGCTTTGAAGGCGCATGGGGTCACCGGTAACAAATGTGAGTTCAATAATCAGATGGGCATGTTTTGGAAATGTTGAAGGGCACCCCGGTGTTCCGGAATGCCCTGAATGGCCCAGGATCAGCCCAGAATGCGCCCGGCGACTGCGTCCAGCTTGCTCAGCAGCGCGGGGTCGCGTTTGTCCGGCGCGGTCAGGATGGCGTATTCCAGCGCGGTGTCGCAGCCGTGGGGGCAGGGCGTTGTTTCCGGCGTCAGCAGTTTGGGCAGGCCACGCACCATGGCGCGCCCCTTGTCCGAGTTGCCCTGCAACGTCGCAATGATCGAGGTGATGTCGACCGCCCCATGATCGGGGTGCCAGCTGTCATAATCTGTGACCATCGCGACGGAGGCATAGCAGAGCTCGGCCTCGCGGGCGAGCTTGGCCTCTGGCATGTTGGTCATGCCGATCACGTCACAGCCCCATTGCTCGCGGTACATCTTGGATTCCGCAACCGAGGAGAACTGCGGCCCTTCCATGGCCAGATAGGTGCCGCCGCGGTGCACGGTGATCCCGGCATCGCGCGCCGCGGTTTCGCAGGCGTCCGACAACCGCGCGCAGGTGGGCTCGGCAACACTGACATGCGCCACGCACCCGGTTCCAAAGAACGATTTCTCGCGGGCGAAGGTCCGGTCGATGAACTGATCGACAATCACGAAATCCCCAGGTGCCATATGCTCGCGGAAAGAGCCGCAGGCCGAAACCGAGACCACATGCGTTGCGCCCAGACGTTTCAGGGCGTCGATATTCGCGCGATAGGGCACCTCGGTCGGCGAATGGACGTGCCCGCGCCCGTGCCGGGGCAGGAAGGCCATCTTCACACCATCCAGAGTTCCCGTCAGGATCTGGTCAGAGGGATCACCCCAGGGGGTTTCGACCGTCACCCACTTGGCATTCTCCAGACCATCAATCTCATACAGCCCCGACCCGCCGATCACGGCAATCATGGTTTCCGTCACGCCTTATACTCCGCCTTGGTGTTCCTGAGTTTCGGTTTTGCCCGGCACAACAGGGATTGGCAAGCGCGCTCCGACCGTCGTTCGTGCATTCGCCCCGAGCGCTCACGACACAGAGCGCGAATTTGCGGATTGGCCTTGGGATCAGGGTCGGACCGACTGCCCCAGCGCTTTCTGCATCATCTTGCGGAAGGTCGGGCACTCTGCATGCTGTGGTGCAGGGCAGTCGGACACATGGTTCAAGGCACGAGCCAGGATGCGCAATCTGCGGATCTGCTGCTCGACCATCCGGGCCTGCGCACGCAGCCGATCGCGATCCAGCTCAAACCGGCCCTCATTCTGAAAGATGCTGTGGATCTCTTTCAGAGAAAACCCCGCAGAGCGTCCCAGGGATATAAGCGCCAGACGTTCCAAGACTGTGTCGTCATATTGGCGACGCAGACCTTTGCGCCCATCGGATTGGATCAGGCCCAGATCCTCATAGTAGCGCAAAGCCGAAGGCTTGAGACCAGAGCGCTGAGAGACTTCGGAAATATCGAGCGATTTCATGTTGACCTCAATCTGGCTTGAAGTTGCACAGATGGTGCCATTCAAGCTTCAGATCAATGGAAGGACAATGGCATGGGGTGGAGTTTAGACGTTTTTGCGGCTTCGGTTGCGGCGGGGATCGGGGCAACGGTGTTGATGGATCTGTTTGCAGTGGCGCGTGTGCGTTTTACGGGGCAGCCGGGGATGAACTGGGCGCTGGTGGGACGCTGGGTGGCGCATGTGGTGCGCGGACGCTGGGTTCAGCAGCACCCAGTCAAGGCCTTGCCTGTGCCGGGAGAAGGCGTGCTCGGCTGGCTGTTTCACTATGCGTCTGGGATTGCGCTAGCACTGGGTCTGACTGCGCTGGCGGGACCTGACTGGCTGAGCGCACCCCGGCCGGTCTGGGTTGTGCTCTACGGGATGGCAACCGTGATTGTACCCATGTGTAGCTTGCAACCAGGCATGGGAATGGGTTTTGCTGCACGCCTGACACCGCAACCCTGGCTGGCCCGCAGGCGCAGTCTGACAACTCATTTTGTGTTCGGTGTCGGTTTGTACATCAGCGCGCGCGTCCTTGCAGCAATACAAGGGGGCTGATCTGGGTTGGAAGCAGGGCAGGTGGGGCGCGGGCTTGTGTTGATAGTGGTTTTTCGTTAGGGGCGAAGCCAGCGAACACCTCCCATTTCCCGCCACAC
>JALEGX010000151.1 GCA_022763485.1 Paracoccaceae bacterium
CGGCGATCCCCTAACGTTCTTGATTAGCTCTTGAGTGACAGTTCGACCCTCCATGCCAGATACCCGGGTTGAGGACAGGGCTGGTCGACCCAACGTGCTGGTCGTCTGCCCACCGATCAGGCAATTTTCTGCTGTTCGCTGTGGTGAACCGGAAATCATTCGAAATGAAGAGCCGATGGTACCAACGGAGAGATGGGTGCGTCGGCCTTGAGCCCGCAACGATACCGCAACGATACCGCAACGTTTCAAACGATCTGTAGCAATCTCAACTGATCTCAAACTCAAAGAAACAAGGGAATTTGAACTCAAATCCACTGCCTCTTCGCCTTCGGGAGGCAGGGGTCGTGAGTTCGAATCTCGCCACTCCGACCAAATAAATCCAAACATCGCGATCCTCCCCGCGCTTCCGGATGCAGGAAGTCTTTGGCGCTATTGCGCGGGATCCTTTGGTCGCCCCGCGCGGGCCGGATGTTTGGGTCCCTTGCACAGACTCTTGATGCGCCCACCTGACGGTTCCGGGGAAGACGATCCTCTGCACGCCGCTTTGCTGGAAGACATTGGGCGACGTCGCCTGACGGAAATCGACGCAAACGTGCCTACGACGTTTCAATTTCCGGACACCACAGGATCAAAACAGTTGACGACGGGCCACCGAGTCTGGCACTGCCGCCAATACATCCGGTTCCGGAGCATTGCTTCGGAAGAAATAGGGAATGCGGTGCGGGTCCGTCGAAACATGGACCCAAAGCCGCAACTGCCCCCGCAACTGTAAGCGGCGAGCAGGGTTGATATGCCACTGGGATTTCCCGGGAAGGCCAGCCCGACGCTTTGACCCGCGAGTCAGGAAACCTGCCGGATCTGTGCCTTCGGAAGAGGCACATCCTCACGGCGCCGGGGTGCGTGCCGGACCTGTTGGCCCAAGATGCCAAGATGGTGCTGTGCGTCCCGTTGTCAAATTTTATCGCGTGCCGGGGTTGGCACGCAGGGACAAGGACTGAACTTTCATGAAAAAGCTGCTCTGCGCGGCCGCGGCGGCCCTGGCAATTCCTGCCATGGCACAGGCACATTTCCTGCTGGAATACACCACCGACACCATGATCGAAAAACCGGGTGATGTTCCGGTCAAGCTGATCTTCTGGCACCCGTTCGAAAACGGCCACGTCATGGACATGGCTATGCCCGAAGAGTTCTTCATGGTGCACAAGGGCGAAAAGACCGACCTCAAGGGCACATTGGAACCCGTGCGCTTCTCCAGCCCGCAAAACGAAGGTGCAGCGTTCAAAGGGTCTGTGCCCGTCAAACGGTCCGGCGACTATGTTCTGGTCACCGTCCCCACCCCTTATTACGAGGGGTCGGAAGACATTTATATCCAGCAAATCACCAAGGCGTTCCTGAACCGAAACGAACTGCCGACTGACTGGATGAACCCGGTGGGCCTGCCGACCGAGATCATTCCGCTGAACAAGCCCTACAACATCATCGCGGGTTCCACCTTCACCGGCCAGGTGCTGGCAAATGGCGAACCTGTTGCCGGCGCGGAGATCGAGATCGAATATATGGCAGCAGTGCCGGACATGGACAACGCGTCGGCCTCTGCTCCGACCGTTTCGCCGATGCCCGGCGGCGCTGTTGTCGCGATCTCGGACGCCAATGGCTATTTCTCCTTCGGAGTTCCCAAGGCAGGGTACTGGGGCTTTGCGGCTCTTGGCTCCGGCCCGGCAACCGAACATGAAGGCAAGGAACTGAGCCAGGATGCAGTGATCTGGATCCGCGCCTGGGATCTGGAGTAACCCCGCATGCACATCGTTGACGGAGCCCTGTCCAACCCCGTGGTCATCGCCGGTGCTGTTGCAACGGTCGGTGGCATCGCGGTCGGGCTGCGGTCGCTTGACCTGGATCGCATTCCCACCGCGGGGGTGCTGTCGGCCAGCTTCTTCGTGGCCTCGCTGATCCATGTTCCGATCGGCCCGTCCTCCGTGCATCTGATCCTCAACGGTCTGGCCGGGCTCCTGCTCGGCTGGGCCGCCTTCCCCGCGCTGTTTGTGGGACTGCTGCTGCAAGCGGTGTTCTTTGGCTTTGGCGGGCTGACCGTTCTGGGCATCAACGCGCTCAACATTGCCTTTCCTGCTGTGTTGGCCGGGCTTCTGTTCCGCCCGATGATCGGGCGCGGATCACCGGTATCGGGGGCCATCTGGGGCGGGCTTGGCGGCGCGTTCTCCATCGCGGCCACAACCGCGATGGTGGCCGTATCGCTGGCCCTGTCCGGCGACGCGTTCATCCCCGCGGCCAAGCTGGTCTTTCTGGCCCATATTCCGGTCATGGTGATCGAAGCGGTCCTGACAGGTTTTGCCGTTCTGCTGGCCCTGAAGGTCAAACCGGAACTCTTCCTCAAAGGGGGCGCGACGTGAAACACCTTGCTCTGGTTCTGGCGCTCTCATGCGCCCCACTGCCCGCGCTGGCTCACAAGGTGATTGCTGGCGTCTTCCCCTCCGGCAGCGCCATCGAGGGGGAAATCGGCTTCTCGAACGGGGACATGGCCACGGATACACCGGTCATCGTCCGCGATGCCAATGGGGCTGAGCTGGGCCGGACGGTCACGGACAGCGACGGTTTCTTCGTCTATGTCCCCACCGCCGCCGTCGAACACCACTTTTTCGCGGATCTGGGCTCTGGCCATGTTGCCGCCGTGACCATGGATGCAGAGGACGTGGCCAAGATCATGGGCGTTGCGGTGAAACCGCAGACGGCATCCACCAGCACCGCAGGCGGGTCACAAAACTCACAGACGGCCATCACCGTTGCCTCACTGAGTGATGAGGAACGCCAGGCGATTGCCGAGGCTGTCCGCGAAGAAATGCGCCCGCTTAGGCGCGAGATCGCGGCCTATCGCGAACATAATGACTTCCAGACCATTCTGGGCGGCATCGGCTACATCATCGGATTGTTCGGGCTTGGGTTCTACCTGGCCGCGCGGCGCAAGGTGGCAAGCTGATGGCACATGTTCTGGGACATCAGGAAAAGACCCTGACCGAAGCAGGTGCCTTCGGGCGCGAAGGCCTGATCAGCCCGCTGGATCCGAGGATGCGGATCGTGATGGCTGCGATGTTCGGCATTGTGACTGTCGCGCTGTCTTCGATCCCGGCTCTGCTGATGGCGCTGGCGGTTTCGGTCTCGATGCTTGCCATGTCCCGCCTGCCCTGGCGTCAGACGCTGCGGCGCATGGCGATGATGGACGGGTTCATCCTGTTCATGCTGGTTCTGCTGCCCTTTTCCATGCCCGGTGACGCCATCGTAACCGTCTGGGGGGTCGAGGCCAGCTGGCAGGGTCTGTGGAAAGCGGTTGAAATTGCGCTGACCGCAAATGCCGCCATCCTGGCACTGATGGTACTGGTCGGGTCCATGGAACCGGTCACGCTGGGCCATGCGCTGCATCGGCTGCGTTGCCCGGAAACGCTGGTCACGCTGCTGATGTTCACCATCCGCTATATCGAGGTCCTGCGCGAAGAATACCTGCGCCTGCGTGCCGCGATGAAAGTCAGGGGCTTCCGCCCCGGTACGAACTGGCACACTTATCGCAGCTTCGGCTATCTGGTGGGGATGATGCTGGTCCGGGCCATCGAACGTTCCGAACGCATTCTGGGCGCAATGAAATGCCGTGGGTTTTCTGGCCGGATGCTGCTGTTGCAGGATTTCGCCTTTGCTCGCCGGGACTTTGTTTTTGCGCTGGGGCTGGGCGCTGTTAGTATCGGCCTGATCATTCTGGACCTTGCATGACCCTCATCGAGCTCAAAGACATCAGCTTTGCCTATCCGGGCCAGGCGCCCGTGCTGGAGGGGGCCAACCTGACGCTTGCGGCGGGTCAGCGCCTGTCCCTGACCGGGCCGAACGGGGCGGGCAAATCCACCCTGCTGCGCATCACGCTGGGCTTGCAAAAACCAACATCTGGCACGGTGTCCGTCTTTGGCCGGCCCCGGACGCAAGAGGCCGACTTTCATGAGGTACGCCGCCGTGTCGGGCTGGTGTTTCAGGACGCCGATGATCAGCTCTTCTGCCCCACCGTCGCCGAAGACATCGCCTTTGGTCCGCTGAACCTCGGCAAGTCCCGCGATGAAGCGCTGGCCATCGTGGACCGCGTTCTGAGCGATCTGGAACTGATGCACCTCAAGAACCGCATCACCCACAAATTGTCAGGCGGTGAAAAGCGTTTGGTGACCCTGGCCACTGTGCTGGCGATGGAACCCGAGGCCCTGTTGCTGGATGAACCAACAAATGCGCTGGACACGAAAAACGAAGCCCGGCTTCTGGAAATCCTAAAGGCACTGCCTCAGGCAATCCTGCTGGTCAGCCATTCCCCAGCCTTCCGACAGGCTTTGGCCCCCGAGACGCTGGACCTGCAAGACGGCAAGCTGCTCGCTGTCTAAGCAGCGATCCCCATGATCGTCGCGCCATGCGACGGCTTTCAGCCCCAAAACATTGCCATTCCGCGACGCTCTACTTAGGCTAGCGGGGCGCGTTTCAGATTTTTATTTTTTCCACCGCCCCTCTTGGGCGGGCTGCAATGAGGCTTTGACATGACCGATGATTTTGCAAACGACACGACCACCACCGGACGGCTGGAAGTCGGACGCCTGTCACATGGGGTGATTGAGTCGTTCGCGGATAGCGATTGGTTTGCCTTCGATATCGAAGCCGGAACGACCTACCGCTTTCAGCTGTATGGAGCGGGCCTGTTCGGAAAGACCCTAGTCGAACCAAATATCGTTATCTACGATTCAAACGGAGATCGGCTTCTTCACCAATTTGGCTTTATACAGGTCGGAGTTACCTTTACCGCAACTGAAAGCGGAACTCACTTCGTGGAAGCAGAAGGCGTGTTTTCCGAGGTTGGATCCTATGCCCTGAAGATGGAAGCAATCGCCCCGGAGACAGGTGATACCCGTGACACGGCCATTCCCCTGACGCTTGGGACACCAATCAACCTTGTAGACGATTATTTTGGAAAAGCCATCGATCAGGACTGGCTCAGCATCGATCTGCAAGCTGATACAACCTACATGCTGGAAGTGAACCAAATCCCTTTTTGGCATCGGGGGGGAGAGAACGTGGTTGGTCAGGTCCTGACCGCTGATGGCGATCTGATCGCGCAAACCATTGGTACTCGATCCTTCTTTGGCCCTGATTTGGCCGTTTTCACCACGCAGGACGCCGGATCCTACTTCGTAAACGCCATCAGTTCGACCAATTCGAGAGGTCAGATCGCCTCGGTCACGGTTCGCGAAGCGGCAGAGGTGACCGGTACCGACGGCAATGACTGGCTCTCCGTGCCGTCTAACACAGAATTCTCCACCCTTGCCATTTCCGGTGGTGACGGGGACGACATGATCTCTTTCGCTGCGCATCAAAGTGTCAGCCTCTACGGGGTCAGCCTCTTTGGGGAGGGCGTGTTGATCAACCTGGGTAATGGCCTCGTCCATACCCGCGCCCCCGGTTACATGAACCTTTTAATGGACAGCATCGAACATGCGACCGGCAGTTCGGGCCAAGATACCCTCTATGGCCACGACGGCAACGAACGGCTGCGCGGGTTGAGCGGCAAGGACACGTTCTTCAGCTCTGGCGGCTCCGACCGGATCGACGGCGGCAGCGGCTGGGACACGATGGATTTTCGCTTCTCCGACGCCGGCGTTTCCGTATCCCTCCTGCGCGGACGGGGTTGGTCCGGCGATGCGGCCGGCGACCGCTATGCCGGGATCGAGAGGATCAACGGCTCTTTCCACGACGACATCCTCTGGGGCGATCACGGCAACAACCGGCTGGATGGTTCGCACGGCGATGACACGCTGATCGGCAATGGCGGCGATGACATCCTGATCGGCGGGTTTGGTGAGGATGTGATCATCTACGGCGGCAACCGCGCCGATTACATTGTCACCCAAACCGGCTTCCGCACGGATGTGACCCATCTGAACGGCGGCGCGGATGGCCATGACGTGATCCTGCACGCCGAGGTGCTGCGCTTTGCGGATGGGGATCTGATGCTGTGAGCACTTGCCCGTCCTGCCCTAGAGCCATCGCACCCCGCGGCAAGCGCTGAAAAAACAAAGGCGATGGAGAAATCTCCATCGCCTTCTTTCTCGGAACACTCTTTGTGACTACCGTGTTACCTCTGAACTACTCGAACCTCCGAGAAAAACTGATTGATCAGAACAGGCCCAGCTCCTTGCCGTAAAGCGCGGCTTGGGTGCGGTTCTTGGCGCCCGTCTTCTTGCAGACCGTGCGCACATGCAGCTTGATCGTGACCTCCTGCAGCTCAAGCTCGCGCGCGATTTCCTTGTTGGACAGCCCCCGGCACAAGCCACCAAGAACGTCAATTTCACGCTGGCTGAACTGCGCCCGCGCCGGATGCTGCGCCTCTTCCACCGCGTTCTGGAGCATGGACACCGGCAGGTAGGTTTCGCCGGACACCATGAAGCGGATGGCGTTCAACAGCGACTTGGCCCCAAGGGTTTTCGGCAGGAACCCGGACGCCCCGAAATCCACCGCTTCCTGTGCAATCCGGGCCGGCGCAGAGCCGCTCAGGATCGCGATGCATTGGTCGGGGAAACGACGGCGGCAGCGCTGCAACCCGTCCAACCCGTTCATCCCCGGCATATTGTAGTCCAGCAGGACCAGATCGAACTCGGGACCGGCTGTCAGTGCGTCAATGGCAGCTTCGTAATCGGCAACGGTCACAACATCCACGTCCCCCGCAGCAAGCAGATAGGCCGAGATCGTTTCGCGGACCATGTCGTGATCGTCAGCCAGCAGCACACGCATCGCGGCGCGGGCCGTGCGCCCGTGAGACGCCGGATCAGCAGACTGTGCAAACCGGCCCGAAGGACCATTCTGATGACGAGATGCGTTGTAGACGTACATAAGGAACTCCTTACCCCCTAAGAAGCACATTAGGAGATCCCGATCGGAGACGCTTGGGCGCGATGGTAGAAACCAGATCCCCTTAGGTCACCCACCTACACCCAAAGGATAGGTCGGGGCTTGCACCAAAGGCGTAGGACCTATTCGCAGGCACAAGGGAAGTCCCTGTCTGCATTGCAAAAACACCGCGCAACGCAAAAGCCCCGCCGGTTTTGGCGGGGCTTTGTTGTTTTGTTTGGTCTGGCCGGGATCAGAGGTTGGGGTAGAGCGGGAAGCGGCCGCAGAGCTC
>JALEGX010000152.1 GCA_022763485.1 Paracoccaceae bacterium
GGGCCCAAGGCTTGCGACAGCATCTTTGATGCGGAGAAAGGCGCGGGAGCCCCTTGGTTTACGGCGGAGGCCAAGCGTGGGATGGTGCACGGGATTTTAGGCCGTTGGGGACATTGAGATGCTGTATAGACCAACTATCGCCGACCACTATGGTGACGTCGAAACCGGATTGTGGTGGAGCGACACCCCTGAACTGAAGATTGGTCCAGACAATGAAATGGCGTTCATGGATCTCGATAGTATCGAGAACCACCCTTTGACCGAGGAACAAAGGGACTTTCCGAACCGTCACTGGGCTGTCGCGCGCGGCAAACCTGAGGAACTGGGTGACTTTTACCAGGGCTTCCGAACACGCGACGTGGTCGTCAGCCAGCGCGTGGCGGATGTGATCGAGGAACTTGAACCAGGCATGCATGACATCATCCCGATCCCCAATATGTGGTCGTTTCGCGGCAAGGTTCGGATCGAACGTCCTTTCTGTTTTTTGAACGTACATGCTTCCGCTCGCACTGTGGATTTGGAGCGATCTAAGGTTAGGCACAGCTATAGGCGCCCGAATGGTCCCAAATTTGTGTCATTGAACTCTATATCGGAAGGTACCTGTACAGTTCTGCCTGGCGCGGGTGAGGGATTGCATCTGTGGCGCGATGATCCAACCCGCCAAGCTTTCATGTCCCAAACACTGGTTAACAGACTTAGAGACATGTCGGTGCTGGGGTGCGGCTTCCTGGAGTGCGTCATGGGGTGACGGGCGCAACATGGTCCAACAAGAAGGGGCGCGCCCCGTAGAGCCGCCCCTCATATTACCGACGCGGACGCCGATCAGCTGGCCTTGCGCATCCCCATGACCCGGGCGCGGGCGCGCGGGTCGGAGTCGAAGAGCGCGGCCAGCTGCTCGGTCATCGCCCCTGCCAGCTGTTCGACGTCGGTGATGGTGACGGCGCGGTCATAATAGCGGGTCACATCATGGCCGATGCCGATGGCCAGCAGCTCGACCTGACGGCGTTTTTCCACCATGGCGATAACATCGCGCAGGTGTTTTTCCAGATAATTCGCCGGGTTCACCGACAGGGTGGAATCATCCACCGGCGCCCCGTCCGAGATCACCATCAGGATCTTGCGCGCCTCGGGGCGGGACACCATGCGGCGGTGCGCCCATTCCAGCGCCTCGCCGTCGATGTTTTCCTTCAGCAGGCCCTCTTTCATCATCAGGCCCAGATTGGGCCGCACCCGCCGCCACGGGGCGTCGGCGCGTTTGTAGATGATGTGGCGCAGATCATTCAGGCGTCCGGGCTGCTGCGGGCGGCCTTCGGCCAGCCAGGCCTCACGCGCCTGTCCACCCTTCCAGGCGCGGGTGGTGAAGCCCAGGATTTCCACCTTCACATTGCACCGCTCCAGCGTGCGCGCCAGAACATCGGCACAGATTGCGGCGATGGAAATCGGGCGGCCGCGCATCG
Organism: Paracoccaceae bacterium; assembly: GCA_022763485.1. Classification (GTDB taxonomy): domain Bacteria; phylum Pseudomonadota; class Alphaproteobacteria; order Rhodobacterales; family Rhodobacteraceae; genus Aliisedimentitalea. Next base: position 1,458 of record JALEGX010000152.1, read on the forward strand.
AGCCTGAGTTGTCCAGCAGCAGCGTCACCACGGTGTCGCGGAATTCGGTGTCTTTTTCGATCTTGAAGCTGAGCGGGGTGGTGGGGTTGGCCACGACCCGGGCCAGACGCCCGGCATCCAGAATGCCTTCCTCCAGATCGAATTCCCAGCTGCGGTTCTGCTGCGCCTGCAGGCGGCGCTGCAGCTTGTTGGCCAGGCGGCTTACCGCGCCCTTCAGCGGCTCCAGCTGCTGGTCCAGATAGGCGCGCAGCCGTTCCAGCTCGGCCGGTTCGGCCAGCTCTTCGGCGGCGATCTCTTCATCGTGGCTGTCCAGATAAACCTTGTAGTCAGGATCCGCTTCTGACGCTGGTGGCGGGGCCGGGGGCTCCAGCGGCGCTTCGCCGTCGGGCATCTCGGTCTCTTCGCTCATCTCGTCATCGGCCATCTCGTCCATCGAGATCTGGGCCTGCTGCTGATCCTGCTGCTGTTCCTGGCTCTGCTCGGCGTCCGCTTCGGCCTGATCCTCGTCGGAATCATCCTCGCCCGAGCTGTCGGGATCGGGCTGCTCTTCGGCGTCTTCCTCTGCCTGATCATCCTGATCGTCGTCCATGTCATCCGGGTCATCGCCCAGCTGATCGCCATAGCCCAGATCGGTGATGATCTGGCGTGCAAACTTGGCAAACTCGGCCTGATCTTCCAGCTTGGCCTGCAGATCGTCCAGCGTGCCACCGGCCTGCTGTTCGATGAAGGGGCGCCACAATTCCATCACGTTGGCGGCGGCATCGGGCAGGGGGCGACCGGTGGCCAGATGGCGGATCAGGTAGCCCGCGGCCACCGACAGCGGCGCATCGGCGGGCTGTTTGCACTGGTCATAGCCCCGGCGCAGCGCTTCGCTGGTGATCTTGACGTCGATGTTGGAGGCGGTGCCGGGCATCACCCGCGCGCCAACCGCTTCGCAGCGGGCGGTTTCCATCGCCTCATACAGGTCGCGTGCCATGTCGCCCGGAGGGGCATAGCGGGCGTGCAGTTCGGCGTTGTGGAACTTGTGACGCAGGGCCAGCGCATCGGCGGTGCCACGTGCCAGCAGGACCTCTTCGCGGCTCATTCGGCGCGACACTTGCGGCAGGCGCATGCTGTCGCCGGAGACGCCTGATGGATCAACCGTGTAGCTGACGCTCAGTTCAGGATCGTCGGCCATCACCTTGGTGGCTTCGGCCAAGGCTTTCTTGAACGGATCTGCTGGGTTGTCCGAAGGTTTGCTCATCTGCGTCGGTCCGTCATTTGTCTGTCGAGGCAACCTAGAGCGTATCGTACCGCTTGACCATAGGCCCAGATGCAAATGCGCGGCTTTCCAGTTGGGTAATTTCCGCCCGCCGTCCGGGTGGGATCACGCCCTTTAAGTCGGGGCGAGGCGCGGCGGTATCGGAGCGCGGTTCACAGCAGAAGCGCCCGGCATCCGTCCAACCGGTGGGAGAGCTGCACCTGCGCGCGGCGTTGCTGTTTGTCCCGTGCGGCCAGCAGCAGGCCGGTTTCGCTCCAGCCCCTTGCAGTCCATTGTTTCAGCTGGCCCTGGGGCAGATCGGGTGCATAGGGCAGGATCGCCTCCAACAGCAGGTCGAAGGTGTCGCGCATCCGTTCATGCTCGCGCGCATCGCCCTCACGAAACGACCGCGCGCGGGCCGCCATGGCCGAAAAACGCCCGGAGCAGGTGGCAAATACCTGAACACGATCCTGCACCTGTTCCGGCAATTGGGTTGCCGGGGCATCCTGCACGCCACCCAGCAGGAACAGGGTCAGCAGAGGCACAAAGCACATACGCATGAGACCACCCTACAAAAGCAGTGACACAATTCAATAGTGTATATACAAAATATATAAAAAGTACATTAATGTGATGTTGAGGGCGCCATGTCCGCGTGGGGCCGGAGCGCTGTTCCATTTGAGAGACCCTTGGGGACAGAATTCCGGGCGAATGCCTCTAATGGTTGATTTTCATCGTACTGCTGGGTAGCCAATTTGCATAACCTATCGCAGCAGAAGAACATACAATGTCAGTTATTACAGGGACGACGCTGGGCGAGGACCTGATCGGCACCAGTGGCAATGATACGATCAATGGAAATGGCGGCAATGACCGGTTCTACGGGCTGGAAGGCGATGACGCGCTGATCGGCGGCTCCGGAAATGACTTCTTTTTCAACAGCCCGGGCAATGATACCGCCTTCGGTTATGGCGGGGACGACCATTTCTACTACTCGATCGTTCACCATTCCACGCCTGATCAGGAGCGGTTCTTTGGTGGTGACGGAACCGACCAGCTGCACGTGCAACTGGGCTACAACACACCGTTCTGGCTGGAAAACCGGCCGGATGAATTCGGTCTGGGATCTGCCTCCAACGGGGTGAAGTTCCAGTCGATCGAGCTTTTTGACATTACAACCGGAGCGGGCAACGACACGCTGCGTGTCGGGGACGGGGATGATTGGATCCTGTCCGGTGACGGCAGCGATATTCTGTATGGGGAAGGGGGCCATGACACGCTGCGCGGTGGCGGCGGTGCGGACTCCATCTTTGGCGGGGCCGGGGATGACCAGATTGATGGTGACAATGGCGGAACCACCACCGGCAATGACACGATCAACGCCGGAAGCGGCAATGACAGCGTCTATGGCGGCGGCGGGGATGACCAGATCCACGGCGAAACCGGCGATGACTGGATCATTGGCGAAGCGGGTGACGACCGGATCTATGGGGGACAGGGGGCCGATACCCTGTCGGGGGGCGATGGCAATGACCTGCTGAGCGCCCTGGGCTTTGGCGTGACCACGCCCGAAGCCAGCAACGAGGTCCTGCATGGCGGCGCGGGCAATGACACATTGATCGGTAGCAGCGGCAATGACTGGCTGAGAGGGGGCGAGGGAAATGATCACCTGTCGGTTTTCTCGGGCCAGAACACTCTGGAAGGTGGTGACGGCAACGACACCATCAACGATGGTTTCACCGCGGATCTGATCGATGCGGGTGATGGCAATGACCTGATTTCGGCAGGGCGCGGTGCGGATACCGTTCACATGGGGTTCGGGGACGACACGGTCCTGGCCAACCTGTTCATCGCCGAAATTCACGGCGGGGCCGGGGCGGATATGCTGGTCTATGAGAACTTCACCTCGGTGAACGTGGATCTGGCGGCCGGAACCTCCCGCAGTCAGGGGTTCCAGTTCAGCTTTACCGGGATCGAACATGTCAATGGGACCTTCCATGACGACACGATCCTGGGGAATGAGTTCGACAACTCTCTCTTTGGCGGGGATGCCGATGACAGCCTGGTTGGACGGGATGGCAACGACACCCTGACCGGTGGTCTGAACCGCGACCAGCTGGATGGCGGGGACGGCAACGATCTGCTGAGCGGCGGGTCGCATAATGACACGCTGCGCGGGGGGGATGGCAATGACACCCTGCTGGGTGGGGACGGGGTCGATATTGCCCTGTTCGATCTGGCGCTGGCCGATTTCCAGTTCCAGCGCCGTCCGGACGCGCTCTATGCGGTTTCCAACGAAGGCGTCGACCTGATCGGCGACGCGCTGGAGCAGGTGTCTCTGGCCGGGCAGGTCTTGAGCTATAATGACATCTGGCTGCTGGCGGACATTTATGGGTCCAGTGAGGTGGACAACATTGATGGGGCGACCCACACCACCCGGATCTTCGGCCTGGCCGGGTCTGATTGGATCAATTACGCGGGTGGCAATGACACGATCAACGGTGGCACCGGAAATGACATGGTGTCTTTTCTGGCGCTGGGGGACGCACCTGGGCGTGCGAACACTGAATACCGGCTGGTTGTCGATCTGGATGCTGGAACCGCCACAGGCTTCAACTCGTCAGAAGTTGTTCAGCTTGAAGCGGTCGAACGGATTACCGGAACGGTCTTCGCTGACCATATCCGCGGCAGTGACGCGGACAACCAACTGCGTGGTGCAGGGGGCTATGACTGGTTCATTGCCACCACTGGCAGCGACACGATCGAAGGCGGATCGGGTTTGGATATGATTTCCTATGCTGAATGGCAGGGTGCCGATCCCAACGCGGTCGCAAATGTGTTCAGCGTTACAGGGGCACCTCCGAGCGCCCTGGGCCTCTCGGGGGTCGAGGTCAATCTGATGACCGGGCGCGGCAGCGGCAACCTCGCGCAGGGACACCGGTATGAAAGCATCGAGCGGGTCACCGGGTCGGGCCGTCAGGATGTGCTCTATGGGGACAGCGGTCAGAACAATTTGCGCGGCTTGGGCGATGCGGATTGGTTTGTTGGCAGCACGGGAGGGCGCGAGCGCTACTTCGGCGGCAATGGGGTCGACACTGTGACCTATTTCCAGTCGGAAACCGGAATTGTTGCCTCGCTCCGCAATGGGGCGCTGGTCGGCGGCCTGGAAACCGGGTTTGGAACCGGTGGCGATGCGGCGCTGGACCTGTATTTCGAAATCGAGAACCTGATCGGGACCGCTTATGGTGACCGCCTGACCGGGAACGCCGAACGCAACCAGATCAATGGTCTGGGCGGTGACGACATGCTGTTCGGCTACCAGGGCAATGATCAGTTGATGGGGGGGCTTGGGGATGACACCCTTAACGGTGGGTCCGGTTCGGACTATGCGATCTTTACCGGAACACAGGCGGAATACACGCTGACCAGAACGGGCACCCGTGACGTGCGGGTCGAAGGGATCGAAGGCGTGGATCTGCTTCAGGACATCGAATACTTCCGGTTCTCGGACGGCGATATCCGGGTCTGGGATCTGCCCATCACCTGAGCGACAAGACAGGGAGCGCACACCACCCGCGCTCCCTTGCAAACCCGGCCAGCTCCACACGCGGAAATGTCAGAACGTCAGCCCCTGGGGCGGTACGTGCCGGACGCTGTTCGTGCCTTTCAGATGTGCTACACCGAAGGCCACCCGAATCAGAGCGCGCCGAACACCACCTCATCCGGTCATAAACAGGGTTTCCCGCGGTGTCAGAGCGGCGGACGCCTTCCATCGCATGGAGTTTACGCTGTGAACAAAGACGCCCACAAAGCAGCGCGTTTGAGCGTGGCACCCATGATGGACTGGACGGACCGGTTCTGTCGTTACCTGCACCGGCAGCTCAGCCAGGAGACCCTGCTTTACACTGAAATGGTGACCTCGCCCGCCTTGGTGCGCGGTGGGGCGCTGCATCTGCTGGACCATGATGTGGCAGAGCATCCCGTTGCTTTGCAGCTGGGTGGATCCGATCCCCGTGAGCTGGCTGAGGCGGCGCGCATCGGTGCGCAGGCGGGGTATGATGAGATCAACCTGAACTGTGGCTGCCCTAGTGACCGGGTTCAGTCCGGCGCCTTTGGGGCGGTGCTGATGAAAACGCCTGCGCTGGTGGCCGATTGTGTTGCCGCGATGCGCGAGGCGGTGGATGTCGATGTGACGGTCAAATGCCGGATCGGGGTGGACGATCAGGATCCTGAAATTGTCCTGCCCGACTTTCTGGAGAAGATCCGGAACGCGGGCTGTGAACGGGTGACGATCCACGCGCGCAAGGCCTGGCTGCAGGGGCTGTCGCCCAAGGAGAACCGGGACATCCCGCCGCTGGATTATGAGCTGGTCCATCGCATGAAGGCGCAGTTTGCCGATATGCACATCTCGATCAACGGGGGCATCGCGTCGCTGGAAGAGGCGAAGCTGCATCTGGATCGCGGGCTGGACGGTGTGATGATCGGCCGGGCGGCCTACCATCAGCCGACGGATATCCTGGCTGCGGCGGATCCGCTGATCTATGGCACGGGCACAACGTCGGACCCCATTCAGGTGGTGCAGGCCATGCTGCCCTTTGTTGAGACGCATCTGGCGCAAGGTGGACGGTTGCACCAGGTGACACGCCACATGCTGGGCCTTTTTGCCGGACGGCCGGGCGCGCGGCAGTGGCGGCGCACCCTGTCCGAAGGGGCGCATCGCGACGGTGCCGGACCCGAACTGATCGAAACTGCGCTGGCGCAGGTTGCGCCCGCAATCGCCTGAGGAGCCCGTGATGCCGGATCTTTCCCTTCTGTTACAGATGCTTGCGCTGCTTGCCGTCATCGGTGCCGTGGCGGGCGTGCTGGCGGGGCTTTTGGGTGTTGGAGGCGGCATCGTCCTGGTCCCGGCCTTCTTCTACGCCTTTCAGACGCTGGGCTATGGCGGCGACCAGCTGATGCAGCTGTGTCTGGCCACTTCGCTTGCGACGATCATCGTGACCTCGGTTCGTTCGGTCATGAGCCACAACCGCAAGGGCGCGGTGGATTGGGAGATCCTGCGCCGTTGGGGACCGGGGATTGCGCTGGGCGCGGTGCTGGGCGTGATGGCGGCCTCCTCCCTGCGGTCCACGACATTGCAGGGGCTGTTCGGGGTGCTGGCGCTGATCATCGGCCTCTATCTTGGGCTGGGGCGCTCGGAGTGGCGGCTGGGAGAGGCGATGCCGGGCGGTCTGCGCCGGATCATCCTGTCGCCGCTGGTGGGCTTTTTGTCCGTTCTTATGGGCATCGGCGGCGGCAGCTTCGGCGTGCCGTTGATGAGCCTTTACAATACCCCCATTCACCGGGCGGTTGCTACGGCGGCGGGCTTTGGGGTGATCATTGCGGTGCCCTCGGTGATCGGTTTCCTGCTGCTGCCGATGGACCCGGCCAACCGTCCGCCGCTGACCATTGGCGCGGTGAACATGGTGGCCTTTGCCGTGGTGATCGCGATGACGCTGATCACCGCACCCTGGGGGGTGAAACTGGCCCACGCGATGGATCCCAAGCCGCTGAAGCGGGTGTTTGCCGTCTTCCTTGTGCTGGTCGCGCTTAACATGCTGCGCAAGGCCTGGGGGCTTTGATGCAGGCGCAATTCTATGACCGGGGATGGGTCCGGTTTCCGTGGCATGCGGCAACCGCCGCCTGGGCAGAGAGCGCCAGGGTGGTCGGCAAGGATGCGGTGCATGACCCGCGCCATGCGGAGTGGCTGCAATGCGCGGGCACCTGGTTCATCGGGGTCGATGCGCTGGACAATGATGCGCAGGGCCGTCTGCCGGATGGTCCGCCCCTGGCCGGACCCGCGCTGGAGTTCATAACCGGTCAATGGGGCGATCTGCCGGAGCTGCACAAGGCGCAGCTGTCGGTGATGTTTCCGGGCTACCCGCAACCCCGCGACGGCGAAAGCGAGGCGGCCTTCCGGTATCGTCGCAACCGCGATGCGGCGCATGTGGATGGGGTCAAGATGATGCCGGGGCAGGGCCGCCGCCGCAGCGTGGATGAACCCCATGCCTGGGTGCTGGGGGTGCCGCTCAACGTGGCCAGCGCCGATGCGGCGCCGCTGGTGATCTGGGAAGGCAGCCATCACATCATGCGTCGGGCCTTTGCCGAAGCGCTGCGTGGCCATGCGCCGAACAGCTGGGGCACGCTGGACATCACCGACACGTATACACAGGCCCGGGCGGAAGCTTTTGAGACCTGCCAGCGGGTGACGGTCCACGCGGCACCGGGCGAAAGCTACCTGATGCACCGCCTGACCCTGCATGGCGTTGCCCCCTGGGCAGAAGGCGCGACCGCCCCGGACGGGGAAGGCCGCATGATTGCCTATTTCCGGCCCGAGGTTGCGAACCTGGCGGATTGGATTGCGGCAGAGTAAGCGGCAAAGAGCGGCCGTCGGGGCGACCGCTCTGATCCGTCATCGAAACTGTGGTATCAGGCTTGGCTTACTGCGCAAGACGCGAGGCGCGTCCACCGCGACGCTTCTTCAGCTGGGGCGCGCGACCGGGCAGCGCTTCGGTGATCTCGGCACGTTCTTCAGCCGACATCTTGGACCAGCGCGTGATTTCGTCAATCGTTCTGTAGCAGCCCGTACAGATGCGTTCGGTCGGATGTACCACGCAGATCTGGATACAGGGGCTTTCGATTTCGTTGCGTTTCCAAACGGGCTTGTTCATTCCGGTCAGTCCATCTTGAGATTGCGCAACCTGTCCAGCGCTCCCTGCAGAATATAGGAGGCCGCGACGTGATCGATAAGCTCTGAGCGACGTTTTCGTGACGTATCCGCTTCAAGAAGCGCCTTTTCGGCGGCCACCGTGCTCAATCTCTCGTCCCAGAAGCCGATGGGAAGGTCGGTCAGCCGGCCCAGATTGCGGGCAAAGGCGCGGGTCGACTGACAGCGCGGCCCTTCGGTGCCGTCCATGTTGCGGGGCAGGCCCAGCAGGATGCCGCCGACCTCGCGTTCGGTGATGATTTCGAACAGCCGGTTGGCATCCAGGGTGAATTTCTTGCGACGGATGGTTTCCATCGGCGTGGCAACGGCACCGATCCGGTCGGACAGCGCGACTCCGATGGTGCGTTCGCCCAGATCCAGACCAACCAGCGCGGTATAGGCCGGCAGGGCGGCTGCGAAATCTTCAAACGTGTCGTGGATCATTCGATCAGCCCCGCCTGGATACCGGCACTGACGATCATCGCCAAGGCCGCATCGTTGCCGTCAAAGACCTGCTGCGCCTCTTTCAGAATGGCCTGTGCCCGGTCGCGTTCGCCCAGCACACCCAGGGCGGCGATCAGGCGCGCCCATTCATCAGGTGCCCCGCCGTCGGTGGCCAGCCTGTCGGACAGGCGATCCACCATGCCGCGGATCATCTCCTGCCGCTCTTCCGGCGTCATGTCCTGTGCGGCGGCCACGTCATCCGCATCTGGGCCGGGTGCCGCGGTGCCCGGCTCGGGCAGCTGGTACTGGATGCCGGCACGCCAGGCCATGTCTTCGATGTTCTGACGGATGGCGTTGATCCAGGGCGCGCCTTCGGGGCCGTTCCGCAGGGTCTGGTCCCACAGGCCAAAGGCCAGGTCGGGGCGGTCCACCTGGGCCAGCATCAGGCCCCAGTAATAGCGTGCGGGTCCGTGGTTCGGATCGCGGCGCAGCGCCTGGTTCAGGGCGCCTTCGGCCTCGGGCGAGACATAGCCGCCGGTCGCGGCGATCATCATCTCGGCCAGCTCGGTGTAGTCGGCGGGGCTGGCGTCGCCCTTCAGCAGCTCGATCTCACGCGATTTGGCCTGATAGGCGGCCTTGAAGTTGCCGAGGTTGTATTCATGTTGCGCCAGCAGCGTATGGCCCTGGATGTCATCGGGGCGTTCTGCAACCGTGGCCCGCAGCCGCTCCAGCAACTTCAGATAATCCTCATCCGCCTGCGGGGCAGGGCGCGGCGGCAGGCTCTGCTCTGCTTCGGCCTGTGCGGGGCGGGTTTCGCGGCGCTCTTCGGCCTGTGCAATCCGGTCGGCCAGGGCAACGTCCTGATAGCCGGGGCTGCCCAGATCCTGGTACAGGAAGAACGTGCCCGCAATGAGCACGATACCGGTTCCGGCAGCAATACCGATGCTCAGCGTGCGCGGCTGTGCCTGACCGGAGGCTTCGGCCTGAACCTGGGCGTCGGCGGCCAGAATGCGGCGCGACACTTCGGTGCGGATACGCTCGGCGTCGGCCTCGTTGATCACGCCACGGGCCAGATCCCGCTCCACGTCCTTCAGCTGTTCACGGTAGACCTGCAAATCATAGGCCGCTGCTGGCGCGCCGCCATTGCGGCCGCGCAAAACCGCCAGCGCCAACATCAGCGCCAGACCAAGCGCCATTACGGAGGTAAGGATCCAGAACGTCATGGGAACTCCTGCTTTGCGCTCTCATCTATAGCTCCCGAAGGCGGGAAAAAAGGGCAAAGGCGACTTCGATGATCGCGACGGCTGGTCGCTGATGTCGCATCAGCGCAGAATAGCGCCGATTTACGGCACGGGGCTGATAGAAAGGTGAGGCATATCCTGTGCTACCTCGAACCGATCGGATTCGCCCATGAAACATTATTCAGCCTTTGCTGTGGCGCGGGAAGGTCTGCGCTATCACACCGGGTGGGAACGCGCCTGGCGCTCCCCCGAACCGAAACGCCGCTATGACGTGATCATCGTCGGCGCAGGCGGCCATGGACTGGCCACGGCCTACTATCTCGGCAAGAACTACGGCATTCACAATGTCGCGGTGATCGAGAAGGGTTGGCTTGGCGGCGGCAACACCGGCCGCAACACCACGATCATCCGATCGAACTACCTTCAGGATCCCTCTGCCGCGATCTATGAAAAAGCGCGCAGCCTCTACGAGGACATGAGCCAGGACCTGAACTACAACGTCATGTTCAGCCCGCGCGGCGTGATGATGCTGGCACAGACCGAGCATGAGATCCGCGGCTACAAGCGCACCGCCCATGCCAACAACCTGCAGGGTGTGGCGACCGAATGGATCGAACCCGCCAAGGTCAAGGAACTGGTTCCGATCATCAACCTGGACGGCCCGCGCTACCCGGTTCTGGGCGCGCTCTGGCAGCCGCGCGGCGGCACCGCCCGTCACGATGCCGTGGCCTGGGGCTATGCACGTGCGTGCTCTGCCATGGGCATGGACATCATCCAGAAATGCGAAGTCACCGGTGTGCGCACCCATGACGGCCGCGTTGTCGGCGTCGACACCACCAAGGGTCCGATCGACTGTGACAAACTGGGCATGGTCGTTGCGGGCAACGCCTCAGTCCTGTCGGAAATGGCGGGCTTCCGTCTGCCGATGGAATCGGTTGCGCTGCAGGCGCTGGTTTCAGAGCCGATCAAACCCTGCATGGACGTCGTCGTGATGGCCAACACCGTGCATGGCTACATGTCCCAGTCCGACAAGGGTGAGATGGTCATCGGCGGCGGCACCGACGCCTTCAACAACTACACCCAGCGCGGCTCGTTCCACCATATCGAGGAAACCGTCCGCGCCCTGGTTGAAACCTTCCCGATGGTCAGCCGCCTGAAGATGCTGCGCCAGTGGGGCGGGATCGTGGACGTGACTGGCGACCGCTCGCCGATCATCTCGGCCACGCCGGTCGGCAACTGCTTCGTCAACTGCGGCTGGGGCACCGGCGGCTTCAAGGCGATCCCGGGCTCGGGGTGGGCCATGGCCCAGTTGATGGCAACCGGCCACTCGCCGCTGGCCGAAGCCTTCTCGGTCAACCGCTTCAAGGAAGGCCAGTTCATCGACGAAAGTGTTGCCGCGGGCGTGGCTCACTGATGTGTGTGGTGGCGAACGGAGTCGGACAGGCGGATTTCCTCCCGATACGCTTCGCTCTGGGCAGACGCGTCCAGATTGAAGTCATGGGCCAGGAAGCTGCGCTTGCGGCGTCGCTCGACAAGAGCAAGGCCAAGTCCGACTGCGATCCCGCCACCAAGTATGTAGAACAACAGATCCATGCACAAAACCTGTGCGTCCAGGGTCACAAAAACAAGGGGGTGGCGCCATGCTGATCCTTGAATGCCCTTACTGCGGTGTGAAAGCCGAAGAAACCGAACTGGCCGCTGGCGGCGAAGCGCATCTGAAGCGTTTCGGTCCTGGCTCGTCGGATGACGAATTCCACGACTACCTGTTCATGCGCGAAAACCCCAAAGGGGTGCATTTCGAGCGCTGGCGCCATGCCAATGGCTGCGGCAAGTGGTTCCACGCCGCGCGCTGCACCACCACGCTGGAAGTGTTCGGCACCTATTCCGCGCAGACCCTCGAACCGCCGAAAGAGCTGCTCGACAAGATCTCGGAAAAGCGCCCGGGCTGGACGTGGAGAGATCTCGGATGATGCTTCTTCTCGTTGAAAAATACTCAAATCCGGCATCTGCCGCCTGCGAAAGGCTCTCGTCATGAGCACACGTCTCGCCTCTCAGGGTCGCCTGATCGACCGCTCGAAAACCATCGAATTCACCTTCAATGGCAAGCGTATGACCGGCCACGCCGGGGATACGCTGGCCTCGGCTCTGCTGGCCAACGACCAGATGATGATGGGCCGGTCCTTCAAGTACCACCGTCCGCGTGGTGTTGTGGCCTCCGGTTCGGAAGAGCCCAACGCGCTGATGGGTCTGGGCACCGGCGACCGGTTCGAACCGAACCAGCGCGCCACCACCACCGAGCTGTTCTCGGGCCTGTCGGCCCAGTCGCAGAACCACTGGCCGAACCTTGAATTCGACGTGCTGGCGATCAACAACAAGCTGGGTCGCTTCCTGACCGCCGGTTTCTACTACAAGATGTTCATTCATCCCAAACCGTTCTGGAAGCACATCTATGAACCGATCATCCGCCGTTCCGCCGGTCTGGGCAAAGCCCCCGACAAGGAACTGAAGGACGCGGACACCTACGAGCACTTCTACTTCTTCTGCGATGTCCTGGTCGCAGGGGGCGGGGTTGCCGGTCTGCAGGCCGCCAAAGCCGCGGCGGCTTCGGGTGCCAAGGTTCTGCTGATGGAACAGAACGCCCATTGGGGCGGTCGTGCGCCGGTTGACGGTGGCACCATCGACGGCCTGTCGCCGGATGCCTGGATCGAAAAGACCCTGGCCGAGCTGGCAGAGATGGACAATGTCACGATGCGCAGCCGCTCCATGGTGTCGGGCGTCTATGACCACGGTTATGCCCTTGGCTATGAGCGTCTCAACGACCATGAGCCGGGCAATGGCGCGCCGCGTCACCGCCTGTGGCGGATCCGGGCCAGCCAGATCGTGACCGCGACCGGCGCCATCGAGCGTCCGCTGTCCTTCTCGGGCAACGACGTTCCGGGCGTTATGCTGGCGGCTGCGATGCGTGACTACGTGGTGAACTGGGGCGTGACCCCGGGCCAGAAGGTCATCGTTGTCACCAACAACGACGACGCCTATCGCACCGCGCTGGTGCTGCATGAGGCCGGTGTCGAAGTGGTCCGTGTTCTGGACGCGCGCAGTGCCGGTGGCGGCGCGCTGATGGAAGAAGTGCGCCAGAAGGGCATCCGCGTCGAATGCGGCCGTGCGATCGCCAAGGTGAAAAGCGGCAAGCGCGTCACCAAAGTGTCGATCTGTGCCCAGTCGGGCGTCGGCGGCGCGCAGGAAGAGGTCTCCTGTGACGCGGTTGCCATGTCCGGCGGCTGGTCCCCGGTTGTGCACCTGTGGTCGCACTGTGGTGGCAAGCTGATCTGGGATGAGGCCGCGGCCCATTTCCGTCCCGACGCAGACCGTCCGCCGCTGGGTGACAACGGTCAGGGCTTTGTCGTGCCGGCCGGTTCGGCCAATGGTCCGATGGGGCTGGGTGATGTGCTGGCGGATGCGTCCGCAGCAGGTGCCGCCGCAGCCGAGGCCGCCGGGTTCAGCGCGGTGAAAACCGCCGCGCCCGAGGTTTCGGTTCAGGACGAACTGCCGCTGGAACCGGTCTGGCTGATGCCAGCACAGGCCGAAGTGTCTCTGCGCATGAAGTCCTGGCTGGACTACCAGAACGACGTCAAGGTGACCGACGTTCAGCTGGCCGCCCGCGAAGGTTATGAAAGCGTCGAGCACACCAAGCGGTACACCACGCTGGGTATGGCCACAGACCAGGGCAAACTGTCCAACATCAACGGTCTGGCAATGCTGGCAGACAGCCTTGGCGCCTCGATCCCCGAGGTCGGCACCACCACCTTCCGTCCGCCCTATCACCCCATCTCGATGGGGGCGATTGCCGGTGAAGCGCGTGGCAAGATCTTCCAGCCGATCCGCAAGACGCCGATGCATGACTGGCACGAAGCCAATGGCGCAGAGTTCGAGCCGGTGGGCCACTGGCGTCGCCCCTACGCCTTCGTGCGTTCGGGTGAGAGCACCCATGACGCCGTCATGCGCGAAGTGTCGAACACCCGCGAACGACTGGGCCTGCTGGATGCATCGACCCTGGGCAAGCTGATCGTCAAGGGCCCGGATGCCGGCAAGTTCCTGGACATGATGTACACCAACATGATGTCGACGCTGAAGATCGGCAAATGTCGCTATGGTCTGATGTGTTCGGAAAACGGCTTCCTGATCGACGACGGCGTTGTCGCCCGCATCGATGACGACACCTGGCTGTGCCACACCACCACCGGCGGTGCCGAGCGCATCCACGGCCACATGGAAGAATGGCTGCAGACCGAATGGTGGGACTGGAACGTCTATGTCGCCAACGTCACCGAGCAATACGCTCAAGTGGCCGTGGTCGGCCCCAACGCCCGCAAGGTGCTGGAGAAGCTGAACGCGCAAGCGGGCGGTGGCATGGATCTGTCGGCCGAGGCGCTGCCCTTCATGGAATGGCGTGACGGCAAGATCGGCAGCTTCGACTGCCGGGCCTACCGGATCTCCTTCTCGGGTGAGCTGTCTTATGAAATCGCGGTTCCTGCCAGCCAGGGGCGTGCGTTCTGGGATGCGCTGATCGAAGCAGGTCAGGAATTTGGCGTCATGCCTTATGGCACCGAGTGTCTGCACATCATGCGGGCCGAAAAGGGCTTTATCATGATCGGGGATGAAACCGACGGCACGGTGATCCCGCAGGACCTGAACATGCAGTGGGCGATTTCCAAGAAGAAAGAGGACTTCCTGGGCAAGCGGGCGCACACCCGCAGCCATATGGCGGACCCCGAGCGCTGGAAACTGGTCGGTCTGGAAACCGTCGACGGTTCGGTTCTGCCCGATGGGGCCTATGCTCTGGGTGAAGGCGTCAATGCCAACGGTCAGAAGAACATGATCGGCCGGGTGACCTCGACCTATCATTCGCCGACTCTGGGCCGTGGCATCGCCATGGGTCTGGTCAAGCATGGTCCCGATCGCATGGGCGACGTGATCGAATTCCCGGGCACTGACGGCAAGGTCTACAAGGCCAAGATCGTCGATCCCGTCTTCTACGACAAGGAAGGGGCAAAACAGAATGTCTAACCTCGCAAGCGCATTGAACGGGGCGAGCTTCAACGGTCTCGCCAAAGTCGACGAAGTCGGGCTGGTCGGGATGATCACCCTGCGTGGCGATCTGGGGTCGGCAAAGGTTGCCGCTGCGGTCAAGGCCGCCACCGGCTGTGCCATGCCGCAGCAACGCAAGATCGAAGGCACCCTGGCGGCAGGCGCCGCCTGGATGTCTCCGGATGAGCTGCTGGTGCTGGTGCCTTATGCCGAGGTCAACGCCAAGCTGGACGCGATGAACGCCGAGTTGGCGGGCGAGCACGCCCTGGCGGTCAACGTGTCGGATGCCCGCGCCGTGTTCCGGGTGTCCGGTGCGGCCTCACGCGAAGTCATGGGCAAGGTTGCTCCGGTGGACTTCTCGGCCGCGGAATTCGCCGCCGGTGACTTCCGTCGCTCGCGCCTGGCTCAGGTGGCTGGCGCCTTCTGGATGGACAGCGAAGACAGCTTCACCATCGTCTGCTTCCGGTCGGCTGCGGACTATGTGTTCGGCCTGCTGAGCGTGGCATCCAACCCGCAATCGGGTGTCGGCGTCTACTAAGTCGCACTATCCTGCCTTGTGACGCTCAATGGCGTCATATAAGCTGCCTCCGAACATGTTCGGGGGCAGTTTTCGTTTCAGAAGCAACGTATTACCCGCGTCCTGAATTTTTTTGATGGAGAAGACAATTTGAAGATCTTGGGACTCGCCAGTCTTTGTCTGGTGCCGCTTGCGGTAAGTGCGGCCCCGGTCACATACGAATGCAAATACACCTCGCATTCCCGAACGGGATGGGTGCCCGTAGACGCATACTATGCGGTGGACGAAGCGACAAACACGGTGGTTGCATATGACGGCTACATCCAACTGGTTCAGAAGAAGCCCCTGAAGACCGAAATGAGCATGAATGCGAAGAAGAAGATGGCGTTTCGCTACACGCTCAAGGGCGTGCCGGCACGGGGCAATTCCAAGTACACCGTAAGCTATTCCGTCCGTCTGGATCCTGCCCGCGGACAGAGCAACCTGCGGGCCAATGTGCATGGCTTCGACAATGAGGTCAGGGCCACCGGAAAATGCACCCGGAGTAAATGAGGCCAGCCGCGCGCCCAGCCGGATCCCGCAAACCTGGTGAGAGCGGGCATCGCTTTGGGGCTCGGGAACAAGAGAAACTGTCCGCAACTTTCGGCACCCAGGGTTCAACCCCGGGTGCAGGCGTAGCTAGACACCGGCATACGCGATCGGGCTCACGATGCCTGCGGGGCCTCAATCGTTGAACAGAAACGTCGGAAAGCTGTCCAGAGCGCGGGCTGAGGTCAGCGTCTCAAAGCCGGTGCTGCCTGCGTCGTCCCGACAGGTGCCATAAAACGACAGCTGTTCGGCCAGTGTCCTAAGCCGCTCTGTCCGGGTGGCCGCGTCCAGATAGGGACCATGGGTGGACAGGAACAGGGCAGGGCGGTGCTCTTGCAGCCAGGGGATCAGCTGCGGCAGCACGTCGAATTCGGCGCCTTCGATATCCATCTTGACCAGCGAGACGCGGCTCAGATCGGTGGCCTCGGCGAAATCTTCCCACCCGATGGTCAGCACATCGGTGCCATGGGCGCCATCCGTCAGAAGGGAACTCATGCTGTCGCCGGCCTCCCCCCCGAACGACGCCATCCGGGCCACCCCGAACCGCTGGGACAGCGCAACCGGAAAGGCCGAGACATTGGTCATCCCGTTGAGCTCGATGTTCCACGCAAGATGGCGAAACGCGGTCGCGTCGGGTTCGAAACAGATCACCCTGCGCGCCTTGCGGGCCCCGAAAAGCACCGTCGGGCCGATCCACGCCCCGATATCAAGATAGTCGTGATCCGCATCAAGATGTTTGGCCAGGACGGCAAAGGTCTCTGGTTCCCAGTTGCCAGAACTGGCCTTGCGCCAGAATTTGGAATGGTAAGGATCAAGGCGAAAAGGCTCTCCTCCCAGAGTGCCCGTAAAATAACCCCTTGCGCGATAGAGCATCTTGCGGGCCTGGGTCAGAGTGTCGGTCAACATGTGTTTTCTCCTGCCGGGACCCCTCGGGGGACGGGTTTTGCGATCTGGCCTCTTGACCTGCCTGCCCCTGCGCCGCATGTATCTGCACAGGAACGCAAACTAATTCAATAGGGGTCCAAGATGGCTTTTGAACTTCCCGATCTTCCTTACGCGCATGACGCACTGGCGGCAAAAGGAATGTCAGCAGAAACGCTGGAATACCACCACGACCTGCACCATAAGGCCTATGTCGACA
>JALEGX010000153.1 GCA_022763485.1 Paracoccaceae bacterium
AGACCGGCTTCGGCATTGCCGGACATTTCATGCACATGTGCGACCGCGTGCAGGCCCCAGGCGTCATTCGGGGCCATCCAGAGCGCCTGCTTACCGGCTAGTTCGGCCTTTTCATAGGCACCGGTTTCTTCCAGCGCGAAAGCATGACAGCCCAGCAGGTAGCCGCGGCCGGGATGCTCGGGATCATAGGCGGGCATCACCCGCTCGATGGAGCGGCGCATACCTTCGGCATCGCCCAGCACGAAGCGGATGGCATGGCTCAGCTTCATCGCAAGCGAATCTGCGGGATGTTTGGTCAGGATGGTTTCCAGAACGGAGATGGCGCCGCTGGGCTGACCGGCCAGCCACAGACGCAGGGCGTCGACGTAACGACGCTCGCGCGGCAGGGCGCTGACACGCTGCAGCGCGGCCTCGGCATCGGTAAGCGCCTGTTGGGCGGTGCCCAGCAGTTCGCGCCGTCCCAGCAGAAGATAGAACATGCCCTTGGCGGCATGGGCCTGGGCAAAGTCCGGCGCGGCCTGCAGGCAGGCGGCCAGATGCTGTGGCGTGTCCGCTGCATGAGACAGGACCCCAAGCTGCACGGCATTCCAGGCCTGCAGCGCGGCGGTGTCGGTCAGGCTGGTCTCTTGTCCAAAGAGGTCATGTGTCATCGGGGGTCTATCCACTCGGTTCGTTTCGGAAACTGTCTGACATGACATTACCGGACGGGTCCTGACCGAGCGACGGGCCTCGCGGATTGGTGAAGGGTTGTTAGCGGACCGGCGGGGGAAATTGCCGAATGTTTCGGAATTTTCGGCGATTTTCAGCGGGTTGCGGTTGATTCTGTTGCAATCACGAAAATGCGACGGCGGTTTTCGGCCTGAAATGTTACGAATGAGCGGAAATCGGAAGGCGGAAAAGGGGCGGGCCGCGGGAGCGCTCCCGCCCGACGCGCCCACATCAGAGATGTGACCCCGCCGGTTGGGCCCGGCGGGCGCCCCTGCGGGGCGCCCGCGTGCGGTGCTTCAGCTGTCCGGTGCGAAGGGATCGGTGGCGTTCAGCACCTTGTCCGTATCCGCCCCGAACCGGGGCGGCGCCTTGGCGTAGCGCACCGGGGTGCGCGACAGTTTTAGCGGATTGCCCAAGAGGCGCACCGGACCGGGCTCTGCCTGCATGTCCACCACCATCTGGCGGGCCTCGACCTGTTCGCTGGCAAAGACCTGATCCAGGGTCTGTACCGGCCCCGCGGGGACCTTGCGTTCGGCCATGGCCTGAATGATGGCCTGCGTGGTATGGCGTTTGAGCTGCGGCACCAGAATGTCGTTCAGCGCCACGCGATGCTCCAGACGAGCGGGATTGCTGGCAAACCTCGGGTCATCCGCGAGGGCCGCAAGACCAAGGAAGTCAACGAAGCGGCGGAACTGGGAATCATTGCCGACCGCCAGGATCACGTGGCCGTCCGAGGTTTCATAGACGTCATAGGGCACGATATTGGGGTGACCATTGCCACGCCGCTGCGGCAGCGTCCCGGTGCTCAGGTAATTGACGCCCTCATTGATCAGCCAGGCGATCTGGGCGTCCACCAGCGCGATGTCGACGTGCTGGCCTTCGCCGGTGCGTTCGCGGTGGCGCAGCGCGGCCAGGATCCCGATGCAGGCATACATGCCACACATCACATCGGCGATGCCGACCCCGACCTTCATCGGTGCGCCCTGGGGATCGCCGGTCAGCGACATGATGCCGCCAAAGCCTTGCGCCATCAGGTCATAGCCGGGACGGTCGCGATTGGGTCCGGTCTGGCCAAACCCCGAGATCGAGCAATAGACCAGCCCCGGAAGCTCGGCCCGCAGGCTGTCATGATCCAGCCCGTATTTCGCCAGCCCACCGGGTTTAAAGTTCTCGATCACGATATCCGCTTCGGCGGCCAGACGGCGGATCTGCACCTGTCCCTCGGGGGTGGAGATGTCGATGGCCACGGAGCGTTTGTTGCGGTTGGCGGCCATGAAGTAGGCCGACAGGTCGCTGTCGCTGCCATCGGGGTTCTGTACATAGGGCGGGCCCCATTGGCGGGTGTCATCGCCGCCGGTGACCGGGTTTTCGATTTTCAGCACGGTCGCGCCCAGATCGCCGAGCAGCTGGGTGCAGGTCGGCCCGGCCAGAATGCGCGACAGGTCCAGGACCTTGACCCCGTCCAAAGCGCCCGGAGGCAACAGATCAGATGCGTCCATCATAGCCTCCACGCTCAATCACGGCGGCAATGACGGTAAAGCGGGGCGCGGCCATCGCCTCGGTCAACGCGGCTTTCAGCTCGGCGCGTGAGGTGACGGTGACGCCGTTGCCGCCAAAGGCCCGGCCCATCGCGGCAAAGTCATGCTGGCCGAAATCGACGCCACGGTTGGTCATCTGGCGCTGGCGTTGCTTGAGTTCGATCAGCGCCAGCGAGGCATCGACGAAGACCAGGAAGATCGGGGCGATCTCCATCTCAGCCGCGGTGGCCAGTTCCCCCGCGGTCATGAGGAACCCGGCATCGCCGGAGAAGCTGATCACCGGGCGCTCCGGTTCGGCCAGTTTCAGGCCCATGGCCATCGGCACCGCACAGCCCATGGTGCAGAGCGCAGAGGACTGGATCAGTCCGCGCGGTTCCATGCAGTCCCACATCTGCGACAGCAGGATCCGGTGCGCGCCACTGTCGGCCGTGGCCAGAGTGTTTGCGGGCAGGGTTGCGCGCGCTTCGGCAATGACCCCGGCGGGCCCCCAATGGTCATCCTGCGGGAAGGCGGTGCGCAGCGCGGCGCGGGTGGCCTCGGGCGCGCCATCTGGCCAGGTCAGGGCCGGGGGGACATCTTTTGACAGGGCGGCCAGCGTGGCCCCGGTGTCGGCGACAATCTCCAGGCTGGCCTGATGCATGTAGTGGGTGTTCGAAACGGCGGTGATGTCGATCACCTTCTGGGTTTCGGGATCCCAGATGTTCTGCCAGCCTGGGCGCATCTCGATCGGGTCATAGCCCAGCCCCAGGATCAGATCGGCCTGCCGCACCAAGGGCAGCAGGTGCTTGTCCGCCAGCGGTGACAGCCCGGCCCCCCCAAGGCAGAGCGGATGATCCTCGGGCAGGATGCCCTTGGCCTTGTAGGTGGTCACGAAAGGCACCTGATGGCGCTCGACAAAGCGGCGGATTTCTTCGGCTGAGTTGTCATAGAGCGCATCAACCCCGATCACGGCCAGCGGGCGTTCCGCCCGGGCCAGCCAACCGCGCGCAGTGTCCAGCGCGGTGCCATGCGGTGCCGTCGGTGCGGCGGGCTTGGACCGCAGACCGCGATCGATCGCCGGGGCATCCGCGACCGAGATCGGCACGTCGATGTGTACCGGCCCGCCGCGCAATTCGGTGGCGATACGTACGGCCTTGTCGGCGATCAGGTCGGCGGCTTGTGCATCCAGTCGGAAGGTCGCCTTTGTGATCGGCTGAAACACCGCCTGATGGTCCAGAACCTGATGAGTGTAGCTTTGTGCCTCTGCCGCATCCACACATCCCGTGAGCACCAGCATCGGAACCCGGTCCTGATGGGCGTTTGCCACCACGTTCACACCGTTCAGCGCGCCGGGGCCCAATGTGGCCACCAGAATCGCCGGGGCGCCATCGCGGTGATGCACCGCTTCGGCCATGAACCCGCCCGCGTTTTCGTGTTTGACCAGGTGAAAGGTGATTCCGGCTTGTTCCAGCGCATCGACCAGGGTCAGAACTTCGCCGCCGGGCATGCCAAAGGCGTGGCGGCATCCTGCATCATACAGGCGGCGCGCCAATACATCTGCGGCGCGCATGGGGGAGGGGGACATCGGGAACTCCTGCATCGTCTTGCTTGCGTTCAGACAATGCGGAGCTTGCGGCGCGGTGCAACCCTGCTCACGGGGGTGTGACCTATTTCAGCGCGTCCTGGCTGATGCGGGCAAAGCGGTCATCCAGTTCGCGGGCAATATCGGACAGGGCGGTATCCGCGCCGGTAACATAGGGAGCAAAGACATGCGAAGGCGTCTTGTAGGACAAGGTCGCGCTGCCGTCGGCGTCTTCGGTCACGTAGAAACGGATCGGGGCTTCGATCATTGCGGCGGTGGACAGCTCCAGCACCCGCACGGCGTAGTCATTGTTGAACACTCCAACAACAAGGTTGCCCGGGATGGTGATGCCCCGGCGGGCAGCGGCCTTGGTGGGGCCGGCCTGGGTCACCACGATCAGGCCGTTGTCCTTGACCGCCTTGCGCAGATCCGTTGCCAGCTGTGCATGGGACTTGGCGCTGTCCTGCACGACCCAGCCGTCACGCGGCTGCAAGTCCGCCGCCAAAGCGGGCGCGGCGCTGAGCGCAAAGAGGGAAAGCAGCTTGATGACCTGACGCATGGGGGGACCTCTGTGTGTGACAGCACCGTCATAGCGCAGGGCAGGGGGATCCGGGGTCACAATGCCGTGCGTCCCCGGATCGACGTTTCATGGGCGGATCAGAGGGCGATCTTGCCGCCATCCTTCTTGGTCACCACAACAACAGAGGGGCGCGGCGGCATCGCCGGGTTGAAGTCGGGCCAGCGGGTCGCCGGATCCTCGAATGTCGAGCTGCGCTCGAACCCTTTCAGCGCCTTGGTGCCATCGGTGCCGGGGTGCTGCACGGCCAGGAACAGGGTCTTGCCGCCTTCGGCAAAATAGGGCCCGCACAGCTCGCCACCCACCGGGCAGCGGAAGAACAGCTTGGAGTGTCCACGCAGCGCGCCTTCGGTCTCAACCGCGTACAGCCCGTCGGACTTGCCGGTCTTGCCCCATTTGCTGCCCTGATCGGTCGAGACCCAGAGGCGGCCATCGGCATCAAAGGCGCAATTGTCGGGTGAGCCGAACCAGCCGCTTTCACTGGTTTCCGGGTTCCACTGAGCGCCGACCTCGGCCACAGCAGGATCGCCGCATTTCACCAGAATGGACCAGCTGCCCTGCGCTGCGGCGTGATCGCCGTCCTGTTCCTTGATCTCGATGATATGGCCAAAGTTGGACTTGGCCCGCGGGTTGGCCGCGTCGGTCTGATCCTCTTTCCGTTTGGAATTGTTGGTCAGCATGATGTAGGCGGTTCCGTCACCGCGCGGCTGGGCGTCTTCGGGACGGTCCATGGGCGTCGCCCCCAGCGCATCAGCGGCCAGGCGGGTGTCGATCAGCACATCGGCCTGGCTGGAAAAGCCGTTTTCCGCCGTCAGCGGGCCGGTGCCATGCACCAGCGGCAGCCAGGAAACGGTGCCGTCTTCGTCAAAGCGGGCCACATAGAGGATCCCGTCGCTCAGCAACTTTGAGTTCATCGCCGGATCGTCGGACACGGTGCCGGTGGACACATATTTGTACTGATAGTCGAAACGGGCGTCGTCCCCCATATAGACCACCAGATGCCCGGATTTGGATACAGTGGTTTCCGCGCCCTCATGACGGAACCGGCCCAGAGCGGTGTGTTTCACCGGTTTGGCCGACGGGTCGCGGGGATCAACTTCGACAACCCAGCCGAAGCGGTTCACCTCATTGGGTTCCTTGTCGATGTTGAACCGGTCGAAATATTTGCCCCAGGCATACCAGCGGCCCGGAACGCCGTAGCGTTTCATCTGCTTGGCTTCGGCCTGACCGGACAGATCCGCCTTGCCTTCATCGGTCACGGCGTCGGTCCAGAAGTAGCCGTGGAAGTTCTCTTCGGCCATCAACCATGTGCCCCAGGGCGTCATGCCGCCGGCGCAGTTGTTGATCGTGCCGATGACGGTGGTGCCGCTGGGATCGGCCGAGGTCTGCATCCGGGGATGACCGGCGGCCGGGCCGTCGATGGTCATTTCGGTGTTTAGCGGTGTGACCCGGCGGTTCATGGCGCCGTCGCGCACCACGGCCCATTTGCCATTGGCATCGCGGGCGATTTCCACCACCGATCCGCCGTGGGCGGCCATCTCGATCTCGACCAGCTCTTGCGTCATGCCTTCGAAACCGGCGCGGTCCTGGCGACCAAGGCCGGGGAACATGACCTCTTCGTTGGTGTATTCGTGGTTGACGCACAACAGGCCACGGGTGCCTTCGGCGTTCAGCGGGGTGAAGCCCACGTAGTCGTTGTTGTAGCCGAACTGCTTCAGCTGGGCTGCTGCGGTCTGGTTCATCACGTCGAATTCGGGCGCGTCTGCGGTGATCGGATCGCCCCAGCGCAGCAGGATATCGGCGTCATAGCCCTCGGCAACGTGGTGGGTTTCGTCATTGCCCCAGGTCAGTTCCTGGAAATCATAGCGCGAGGCCGCAGTCCCGGCTGCCGCCGCCTTGGGCGCGACCAGCGTGGATCCGCCAAACAGCGCCGCGGACGCAGAGACCCCCAACATGCCGCGCAGCACATCGCGGCGGCCATAGCGCGCGTTGATCACATCGCCGATGGTGCGGCTCAGGTTCTCATGTGTCGGGATGTCGTCGAAGGCCTCGAAGGCTTCGGCCTTGTTGCCGATTTCCGGGTCATCGATGATGTGCTTGCGGTCCATGCTCGCGGGCTCCTGAAAAGGTCTTTGTCAGCCTCCCGAGATCGGGAGAGCCGGGCCAGTCTGACCAAGTCATGTAACAGGCCGTTAATGGTGCCGAACGTATTGTGAAATTCTGCCGATCACTATTCCGCGACCCGGAAACCTTCGATCAGTTGCCGCAGCCCGAAAGCTGCCCCGGCAAAGATTGACACGAAGGTCACGGGCGCGCTGATCGACAGGACGGAAAAGGCGGTCAGCCCCTGACCCACGGTGCAGCCCATGGCGATGACGGCGCCGATGCCCATGATCCCGGCGCCCACGATCTGACGGCGCAGTTCGCGCGGATCTTCGCAAGCTTCCCAGCGGAAATGCCCCTTGATCAGCGAGCCGATGAAGGCGCCGATCCAGATCCCCGCGACCGAGCCCACCGCAAAGGAGACCGGGCGCAGGCTGCCGGTCATGGCCCAGAGGATGCTTTCCCCGACCGGTGCCGAGAAGGAGTGCGATACCACGGGCAGGGCGTCAAAGCCGTTGACGTTCACATAGTTGGTCCCGGCCCAGCCCGATACGATGGCCAGCCCGACAACAACGGACCAGAGCACGGATTTGTATTCCCGACGCATTTCGGCAGAGGACAGCGCGGCCACAAGGATCAACGCGCCGATGACGATGCCGATCATATGCACGGGCAGGCCGGACAGGTCGGCGGCGTGATGCGCCAGCCCCGGCGGCGTTTCCGAGGTCACTTCATTCTGGAAGAAAAAGAAGTTGCGGATCGGGGCCAGTGGGCCGCTGAGCGTCACATAGGTAGAGACCCCCATCACCAGCACGATGACGAAGGACCTGAGGTCCCCGCCACCAAGCCGCGCAATCGCGCCATAGCCGCAGTTGCCGGCCAGAGCCATGCCGTAGCCGAACATCAGGCCGCCGATAATGGACGCCAGCGGCATCCAGCGAATGGACAGGTAGAAGCTTTGGCCCGCGTCCAGAAGCCCGGCCCCGATCAGGCCGAAGCTGCCAATGACCGCCGTTCCGATCGCGATGGCCCACATCCGCATACGCAGATCGCTGCCGCCATAAAGCAGGTCTTCGATCGCACCCAGGGTACAGAACCGGCCCAGCCGTGCGGCAAGCCCCAGCAGGACACCGCCGAACAGGCCGACAAGGGCGACAAGATGGCTGTCGGTAAACGTTTCGAACATTGGCTGGCCTCCCCCCGCGCAGGCGCGCTGCGCTCAAGCTTGCCCCACTTCCCCGGGCTGATCAAGCCAAGGCGGGGCAGGGCACGGGCAGGTCAGTCGGTGTTGCAGAAGAGGTCATACACCACTTCAAGGATCCGGCGCGGACGTTCGTCTGCCAAGCGGTAGTAGATGGCCTTGCCTTCGCGGCGGGGGATGACCAGCCCTTCAAGCCGCAGCCGGGACAGCTGCTGTGACACCGCGGCCTGCCGGGCAGACAGCAGCTCTTCCAGCTCGGTCACGGATTTTTCGCCGGTCACCAGATGGCACAGGATCATCAGGCGGCCTTCGTGGCTGATCGCTTTCAGGAAGTTGGAGGCGGTGGTCGCATTGTCGACCATCTTGTCCAGCTCATCCGGCGCCATGTCCTTGGAAAACTGTGGCAGGGCCATGTTCTCGGTCTCCTTGCCTCTGCCGCAGGTCGCGCCAGGGGCCTTTGTCAAAACTTACAGTGCGGTCCTTGCCGCAATCTCAGCCGCTTTCGTCCTGGTCCTTTGGGGCTTCCCCCGTGTACCCGGCGTGTTCCGTCAACAGCTGATCCAGCACCGGCCAAAAGAAGTCTTCGCCCGGATAGCCTTCAAGCCGGGCAATCTCATGTCCGTCTTCAACAATCAAGAAGGTCGGCGTGAAGTTTACCCGACGTGTGATTTTCAGATCATCCGGCATATTGCGCAGATCGACCCGCCGCAGCGGCGCAAAGGCGCCCTCAGAAGTCTTGGGATAGATCGGTCCGATCTCTTCGTTCCAGCGGGCGCACCATTCGCATCCGGGCTGTTCGACCATGACCAGCTCAGCCGCTTGCGCGGCGCCGATCATCAGGGCTGATACGGCAAGGGCCTGGACGGCCTGTCGCATTGAGTTCAGTAGGGGCATTGGCAACCTGTTGACGAAATCCTATGAAACAACATAATTTGAATATGTGAATAATTCAAGCGCACGGCCCATGTGCCGCTTGTTGGGGCAAGAGAGGACATATGCTTGAAATCACGCTTCTGGGCGCGCTCGCTGCCGGGCTGCTCAGCTTCTTTACCCCCTGCATCCTGCCCATGGTTCCGTTTTACCTGTCCTATCTGGGCGGGCTGTCAATGTCCGAATTGCGCGGCAGTGGTGACATAACGCCATCCGTACAGCGCAAGCTGGTGGCCGCCGCTTTAATGTTCGCCGCAGGCGTGACCACGATCTTCATGCTGCTTGGCCTCGGGGCCACAGCGCTGGGCCAGCTGTTCGGGGCCTATATGGATCAGCTGACCTGGGTGGCCGTGATCATTCTGCTGCTCTTCGGGCTGCATTTCCTGGGCGTTGTAAAGGTGCCGTTCCTGTACCGGGAAGCCCGCATGGACAGCCGGGCCGACCCGTCGACCCTGATCGGGGCCTACTTGATGGGGCTTGCCTTCGGCTTTGGCTGGACCCCCTGTGTCGGGCCGGCGCTGGCGTCGATCCTGATGGTGGCGTCCGCGATGGGGGATCTGTGGCGCGGTGGGCTGTTGCTGTTTGTCTATGGCGTGGGGATGACTGCGCCCTTCGTGGTGGCCGCGCTGTTTGCCAAGCCGTTCCTGCTGTGGATGCAGGCGCATCGGACCGCCTTCCGCTGGGTGGAAAAGGGGCTGGGGGCGATGCTGATCCTGTTTGCCCTTCTGATCGCGACAGGGGGTGTCCAGATGATCGCGGACGCCATGATCCGCTGGATGCCGGGGTTCACTTCGCTGGGATAAAGCCACCTTTGCGGCCCTTCGATTCTATGCGCACACGCGTCGGAAACCGCGATTTCCAAGTCTGCGAAATCCGTCTCTTGGCTTGTTTCCGAGCGGCGCGTAAAGAGGGCAGATGCTGTGGCACCTGCCAGGCAGAACCTGACGGAAATGTGATGAAAAATGGTGCCTTAGAGCGTCAAATCGGGCCTCATCTGTCACCGATTTGAAAGAAAACATCCGATTTTCGCGGCTGCGACATAATAATCTAACAATTCACATTCGTGAATTTGTTGTTGCGTTCGGGGGGCTCGGTAGCCTACGGTATGCAGCATAGCTAAGCACGCCGAGCCGTGCGTGAAAGCCAACGGGAGGATTCATGAAGCTTACATCTCTGACATGTGCGGTTGCGCTGATCGGCGGCGCCGCATGGGCTGGCGAGGTGGCGCCAAAGGACGTGGCCTACACGGAAGACGGGGCAGTCGAAGCTTCGCTGTCGGGTGTTGCCGGGGACGCGGCCAACGGTGCGATCGTTGCCGGAACCAAATCCAAAGGCAATTGCGTTGCCTGCCATGCGGTTTCTGCGCTGGCGGATGTGCCGTTCCATGGTGAAGTCGGCCCGTCGCTGGACGGCGCAGGGGACCGCTGGTCCGAAGCGGAACTGCGCGGTCTGCTGACCAATGCCAAGCTGACCTTCGAAGGCACCGTCATGCCCGCGTTCTACAAGGTCGAAGGTTTCATCCGTCCCGGAGATGCCTATACCGGCAAAGCGCCTTCGGGCCCGCTTTCGCCGCTCCTGACGGCACAGGAAATCGAAGATGTGGTCGCGTTCCTGGCGACCCTGAAAGAGTGACGCGTCAGGCTGCCTGGTCCTGATGCCACGTCAATTTACTGAGGAGTAGAGAAATGGAATTCTCACGTCGCGATACCCTGGCCATGGGCCTGGGCGCAGCGGTTGTCACCGTTCTGCCGTTCCGCGTCAGCGCGGCCGCAGACGACAAGATCGCCGAATTCACCGGTGGAGCCGAGATGTCGGATGGCGGCATCACGCTGACCGCGCCGGAAATCGCTGAAAACGGCAACACGGTTCCGATTTCGGTCGAAGCGCCGGGCGCAACCGCGATCCTGGTTCTGGCCATGGGCAACCCGACCCCCGGTGTTGCCACCTTCAACTTCGGTCCGATGGCCGGTTCGCAGTCGGCATCGACCCGTATCCGTCTGGCAGGCACCCAGGACGTGGTGGCCGTGGCCAAGCTTGCCGATGGCTCTTTTGCCAAGGCCAGCTCGACCGTGAAAGTGACCATCGGGGGCTGTGGCGGCTAAGCGCTGTCACCCACCTGACATCCGAAATTCCAAGGAGAACTCAACATGGCATCCGGTGTAAAACCCCGCGTCAAAGTTCCGAAGACCGCCGCTGCTGGCGATGTTGTCACCATCAAGTCCCTGATCAGCCACAAGATGGAAAGCGGTCAGCGCAAGGACAAGGAAGGCAACCTGATCCCGCGCTCGATCATCAATCGCTTCACCGTCGAATTCAACGGCCAGTCCGTCTTGGACATGACCATGGAGCCGGCGATCTCGACCAACCCTTACGTCCAGTTCGAAGCCAAAGTGCCGGAAGCGGGCGAATTCGTCTTCACCTGGTATGACGACGACGGGTCGGTCTACGACACCAAGAAAAAGATCAAGATCGCCTGATACAAAACGGGCAGGGAGGAAACGCACATGACCAAGCCAATGGGGAAAACCCTCACAGCCATAGCACTGGCGGCCGTTGCTTTCGGCACCGTCGCCAGCGCCGACGAAAGCGCCAGTCTTGTGGTCAACGGGGACATCGAAATGGTGACCCGCACGGCGGCTCCGGCGCATTTGTCCGACTCGCTTGACGAAGTCATTTCGGGCTGGGTGTTCCGTTCGGACGAAACCCAGGAACTGCAGATGGATGACTTCGACAATCCGGGCATGATCTTCGTGGATCAGGCGCTCGAACAGTGGGAAATGGTCGAGGGAACCAAGGACAAGTCCTGTGCGTCCTGCCACGGCGATGTCGAAGAGAGCATGGCCGGTGTCCGCGCCGTCTATCCCAAGTGGAACGACAGCCAGGAAAAAGTCTATACCATGGCGATGCAGATCAACGACTGCCGCGAAATGGGTATGGGCGCCGACAAATGGAAATACACCGGCGGCAAGATGGCGGCGATGGAAGCGCTGATCAGCGTTCAGTCCCGCGGCATGCCGGTCAATGTTGCCATTGACGGCCCGGCCGAGGCCACCTGGGAGATGGGCAAGGAGCTCTATTACACCCGTACCGGTCAGCTGGAGCTGAGCTGCGCGAACTGCCATGAAGACAACTATGGCAACATGATCCGTGCAGACCACCTGTCGCAGGGTCAGATCAACGGCTTCCCGACCTATCGCCTGAAGAACGCCAAGCTGAACACCGTGCATGCGCGTTTCAAGGGCTGCGTCCGCGATACCCGCGCCGAGACCTTCAAGCCGGGTTCGGACGATTTCGTGGCGCTTGAGCTCTATGTCGCGTCACGCGGCAACGGTCTGTCGGTCGAAGGCCCGTCTGTCCGCAACTGATCCCAGCACACCCCGCGCTCGCGTATCCGAGCGCGGGGTGTGTCGCTTTAATGAAATTCAAACATGCGAATATGTCGCATGGACAAGCAACGGAAAGTGGATCCCCAATGATCTCTCGTCGTGATTTTCTTCAGGTTTCCATGGCCGCCTCGGCGCTGGTGGGCGCATCGGGTTTCGGCAACTGGGCCCGTCTGGCGGCCCAACAGAGCCTGACGCAGGACCAGCTGCTGGAGTTTGACACCTACGGCAATGTCAGCCTGATCCACGTCACCGATATCCATGCGCAGCTGAAACCGATTTTCTTCCGCGAGCCCGAAATCAATCTGGGGATTGGGGACGCGCGCGGGCAGATGCCGCATGTGACCGGCGCCGATTTCCGCAAAGCCTACGGGATCGCGGATGGCAGCCCGTCGGCTTATGCGCTGACATATAACGATTTTTCCTCGCTGGCGCGGTCCTATGGCCGGGTGGGCGGACTGGACCGCGTGTCCACGGTGATCAATGCGATCCGGGCGGACCGGCCTGACGCGCTGCTGTTGGATGGCGGCGATACCTGGCATGGCTCCTACACCTGCTACCATAGCCAGGGTCAGGATATGGTCAATGTCATGAACGCCCTGAAGCCCGACGCGATGACCTTCCACTGGGAGTTCACCCTGGGCTCCGACCGGGTGAATGAGATTGTCGAAGAGCTGCCCTATGCCGCTCTGGGTCAGAACATCTTTGACTCCGAATGGGACGAACCCGCAGAGCTGTTCAAACCCTACAAGTTCTTTGAACGCGGCGGCGTGAAGGTGGCCGTGATCGGTCAGGCCTTCCCCTACATGCCGATCGCCAACCCCCGATGGATGTTCCCGGAATACAGCTTCGGGATCCGCGATGAGAACATGCAGGCCATGGTGGATGAAGTCCGCGGCATGGGCGCGGAATGTGTCGTCGTGCTGTCCCACAACGGTTTTGACGTGGACAAGAAGATGGCCAGCCGCGTCTCCGGCATTGACGTGATCCTGTCGGGCCACACCCATGACGCGCTGCCGGAACCGGTTCTGGTCGGCCAGACCTACATCATCGCTTCCGGCTCGAACGGCAAATTTGTCAGCCGCGTGGATCTGGATGTGCGGGACGGCAAGATGATGGGCCTGAAGCACAAGCTGATCCCCATCTTCTCGGATGTGATCGCCCCCGATCCGATGATCACCAAGCTGATCGACGAGCAGCGTGCCCCGCACAAGGCGCAGCTGGAAGAGGTGATCGGCCATACGGATGAAAACTCGCTGCTGTATCGCCGCGGGAACTTCAACGGCACCTGGGATGACGTGATCTGTGACGCGCTGCTGAGCGAGCGCGAGGCAGATATCGCCATGTCGCCCGGCGTCCGCTGGGGGCCGTCGATCCTGCCGGGGCAAGCAATCACCCGCGAAGACATCTGGAACGTCACCTCGATGAGTTACGGCGAAGCCTACCGCACGGAAATGACCGGCGAATTCATCCATGTGATCCTGGAAGACGTGGCCGACAACCTGTTCAACCCCGACCCCTATTACCAGCAGGGGGGCGACATGGTCCGGATCGGTGGCATGGGCTACCGCATCGACGTGACCAAGCCGCAGGGCAAGCGGATCAGCGAACTGACGCTGCTGAAGACTGGCGAAAAGATCGATCCCTCCAAAACCTACATGGTCGCGGGCTGGGCGTCGGTCAACGAAGGCACCGAAGGGCCGCAGATCTGGGATGTGGTGGAAAGCCATATCCGCAAGCAGGGCACCGTCAGCGTTTCCCCCAACACATCCGTGCAGGTCGCAGGCGTCTGACGCTTTTTCAACCTGAAGACATTTCAAGCTTTCCAATTCACGCAGGTGGATTGAACGAAACAAGGAGGCAAACCCGAAATGAGTGAGAACTCCAACAAGCTCGCCCCGTCGCGCCGTCAGTTTCTGACGGGTGCGGCCGCGGCCGGCGCCGGTGCCGTGGCCGCCACGGCAGCCAAGGCGGCAGGTCCCGACCCGCTGATCACCGAGATCCAGGAATGGGCATCCGCCACCGGTGAAGGTGTAGACGCGACCCCCTATGGCCTGCCGATCGAATTCGAAAAGGACGTGGTGCGCCGCAACGTGGAATGGCTGACGGCTGATACCATCAGCTCGATCAACTTCACGCCGATCCATGCGCTTGATGGCACGATCACGCCGCAGGGCTGTGCGTTTGAACGCCATCACTCGGGCGCGATTGAACTGCGCAAGGAAGACTACCGCCTGATGATCAACGGCCTGGTCGATCAGCCGCTGGTCTTCACCTATGAAGATCTGGAGCGCTTCCCGCGCGAAAACCGCGTCTATTTCTGCGAATGCGCGGCCAACACCGGCATGGAATGGGCGGGCAGCCAGCTGAACGGCGCGCAGTTCACCCACGGCATGATCCACAACATGGAATATTCCGGCGTGTCGCTGCGCACCCTGCTGGAAGAGGCCGGCGTGAAACCGGAAGGCAAATGGGTCTATGTCGAAGGCGCGGACGCGTCCTCCAACGGCCGGTCGATCCCGCTGGAAAAGGCGATGGACGATGTGCTGGTGGCTTTCAAGGCCAACGGTGAGGCGCTGCGCAAGGAGCACGGCTACCCGGTCCGCCTGGTCGTTCCCGGCTGGGAAGGCAACATGTGGGTCAAATGGCTGCGTCGCATCGAAGTGACCGAAATGGCCATCGAAAGCCGCGAAGAGACCTCGAAATACACCGACACGCTGGAAGACGGCACCTCGCGCAAGTGGACCTGGGTCATGGATGCCAAATCCGTTGTCACCAGCCCCAGCCCTCAGGCCCCGATTAAACACGGCAAAGGCCCGCTGGTCATCACCGGCCTGGCCTGGTCGGGCCGTGGGTCGATCACCGGCGTCGATGTCTCGGTCGATGGCGGCAAGAACTGGATGCCAGCGCGCCTGGGGGCGCCCGGCACCGACAAGGCGCTGACCCGTTTCTACCTGGATTACAACTGGAACGGCGAAGAGATGCTGCTGCAGGCCCGTGCCAAGGACAGCACCGGCTATGTGCAGCCCTCCAAGCAGGAGCTGCGCGAAGTGCGCGGTGAAAACTCGATCTATCACAACAACTGCATCCAGACCTGGTGGGTCAAGGCGAGCGGAGAGGCGGAAAATGTCGAAGTATCGTAATCTGATTGTCAGCACTGCCGCCGCGCTGGTGCTTGCTGCGCCTGCCTTTGCCGGTCAATTCGGTCTGGGCCGTCCGGCACTGCCCGAAGAGATTGCAGCCTGGGACAAGGACGTGGCCCCCGATGGCACCGGTCTGCCGGCCGGCTCCGGCTCGGTCGAGGTGGGCGAGGAAGTCTTTGCCGAATATTGCGCGATCTGCCACGGCGACTTTGCCGAAGGCGTCGACAACTGGCCGAAACTGGCAGGTGGCGAAGGCACGCTGGCCGACAAGGACCCGCTGAAGACCGTCGGCTCCTACTGGCCGCATCTGTCGACCACCTGGGACTACGTCAACCGCTCCATGCCCTTTGGCGCGGCGCAGACCATGTCCACCGACGATGTCTATGCCATCGTGGCCTATATCCTGTATTCCAACGATCTGGTTGACGACGATTTTGTCCTGTCCAACGAGAACTTCCTGGACGTGGAGATGCCCAACGCGGGTGGCTTCATCGTCGATGACCGGGAAACCTCCGAACAGCACTTCTGGAAGGCAGAGCCCTGCATGGCCGACTGCAAGGACAGCGTGGAGATCACCATGCGCGCCGCAGTGCTGGACGTGACCCCGGAAGAGGAGAAGGCTGAATCGGCAGCAATGGCCGAAGACCACGCCGCAGCCGTGGTGGAAGAAGCCAAGGCCGAACCCGCACCAGAGCCGGAACCGGTGGCTGTCGCCCTGGATCCCGAACTGCTGAAGCAGGGTGAAAAGGTCTTCAAGAAATGCAAGGCCTGTCACCAGGTGGGCGAAGGCGCCAAGCATCGCACCGGACCCATCCTGAACGGGATCGTCGGGGCCGCCGCAGGCGCGGTAGATGGCTTCAAATATTCCAAGCCGATGAAAGCCGCAGCCGCGGACGGTCTGGTCTGGGATGAGACCGAGCTGGGCGCGTTTCTGGCCAAGCCCAAGAAGTACATGAAGGGCACCAAGATGTCCTTTGCTGGCCTGAAGAAAGACGCCGATATCGAAGCTGTCATCACCTATCTGAAGTCCTATTCGGATTGATGTGATGAGGGTTTTGGGAGGAGCACTCATTGCCATGGCCGCGCTGACAGGCGCGGCCATGGCCGAAGAACAGGCCGCCGAGATTGGGGATGTGACGCGTGGGGAGCGGTTGTTTCAGACCAAATGCGGCAGCTGTCACCAGGTGGGCGACGGGGCGGCCCATGGCACCGACCCGGATACCGGCCCGCATCTGAACAACATCTTTGACCGCAAGGTCGCGCAGTTCGAGGACTTCGACTATTCCGAAGGCATCTATCGCGCGCGTCGGGACGGGATGGTCTGGGATCTGGAGCATCTGGACGCCTATCTGACCAATCCCAAGGTTCTGGTCTCGGGCACCAACATGAACTTTCGCGGGATGAAAAAGCCCGAAGACCGGGGCGATGTGCTGGCCTATCTGCGGCAGTTCTCATCCAATCCGCAGGACATTCCCGAAGCCGCACCTACCGCGCTGAAGGAAGAGGTGGAATTGCCGCCCGAGATCCTGGCGATTGTCGGTGATCCGGATTACGGCGAATACCTGTCCACCGAATGCACCACCTGCCACCAGATCGACGGCGATTATGATGGCATTCCGGTGATCACCGGCTGGTATGAAGAGGATTTTGTCCTTGCCATGCACGCCTACAAGCAGGGCATCCGCCCGCACCCGGTGATGAAGATGATGGCCAGCCGCCTGTCCGATGAGGAAATCGCGGCTTTGGCATCCTATTTTGGCGCGTTCGAGTAACCCTCGGACGCCTTTTTCTTTCAAGGGAGGAAGGAACACATGACTTTGAACAGACGCACTTTTCTGGGGACGGGCGTCGCGGCCGCAGCCACCTTGCAGGCACCGACCGTCCTGGGCGCCGGCAAACCGCGGGTCGTGGTGATCGGCGGCGGTGCAGGCGGGGCCACTACCGCGCGCTATATTGCCAAGGGCTCGAAAGGCGCCATCGACGTGACGCTGGTTGAACCCTCGCGCAGCTACTACACCTGCTTTTTCTCCAATCTCTACATCGGCGGGTTCCGCGAACTGTCGTCCATCGCCCATTCCTATGGCACGCTGGCCAGCCAGTATGGCATCAATGTCGTGCATGACTGGGCCGTGGGAATCGACCGGGACACGCGGATGGTGACTCTGGCAGGGGGCGCATCGCTGCCCTATGACCGCCTGATCCTGTCTCCGGGGATCGATTTCGTCGACGGTGCCGTCGAAGGCTGGGACGTCAGTGCCCAGAACAAGATGCCCCATGCTTATAAGGCCGGGTCGCAGTCTGAACTGCTGAAGGCGCAGATCGAGGCAATGCCCGAAGGCGGCACCTTTGCCATGGTCGCCCCGCCGAACCCCTTCCGCTGCCCGCCGGGACCCTATGAGCGGATTTCCATGGTGGCCCATGTGCTCAAGCAGAAGAACCCGACGGCCAAGATCATCGTCGCGGATCCTAAGCCGAAGTTCTCCAAGATGGCCCTGTTTCAGGAAGGCTGGAGCAATCACTATGACGGGATGATCGATTGGATCGGTCCGGATTTTGGCGGTGATGCCGTATCGGTAAACCCCGATGCAATGACCGTGACCATCGATGGGGAAGAAACCAAGGTGGACGCCTGTAATGTCATTCCGGCGATGAAGGCAGGCCGCATCTGTGAACTGGCGGGGATCACCGAAGGCAACTGGGCCCCGGTGGACGGGCGCACGATGCAGAGCCGCGTGGATGAAAACATCCACGTGCTGGGCGATGCCTGCGCACAGGGTGACATGCCCAAATCCGGCTTCTCGGCCAATTCACAGGCCAAGGTGGCGGCGATGGCGGTGCGCGCGGCCCTGACCGGTTCGAAGATGTTCCCGGCGAAATTCTCCAACACCTGCTGGTCGCTCATCGGCACCGATGACGGCGTGAAAGTGGGCGCCACCTACGAGGCGACGGAAGAGAAGATCGCGAAGGTGGATGGGTTCATCTCGAAAACCGGGGAAAACGCGGAGCTGCGACAGGCGACCTATGAGGAAAGCATCGGCTGGTACGCGGGCATCACCCAGGACATGTTCGGCTGAACCGGTTGACCCGGGCAAAATCGAAAGGGGCGGCGCGCGCCCCTTTCCTCTGGGCCAGATCAGAATTTTTCGAAAATTCTGGCCAAGAAAATTTCAATTTTCTTAGCCGTTTTCTTTGCAAGAAAACGGGCTCTGGCGGAATTCGCGCAAATTGATCAGCTGTATTGGCCTGCGGTCTGGCGCAGCGCTGTGGCTTCGCTTCGGCTCAGCATTTCACCCTGCTTGCGTTTCAGCAGCATGTCCCGTGCAAGCTTGTACTCATCGCCCTGCCAGAAGATCAGGCAGCCGTTGCAGCCTTTTCCACAGCAGCCTTCGGTTCCGACCCGGTTGGTTTTGAACCGGCGTTGATTATCGTCCTGCGAGATGCTTTCGGCCAGCGCATCGCGGCGCCGTTCATAGGCTTTGGGATTGTCTTTTCCAGAAACTTCAATGGCTTGTGTCAGCTTGTCAAAGCGGACCCGGTTCCATTGCTCATCGGTGAGGGCGCGTTCCTTGCGCAGGACAGAGAACGCGGGAAAACGGGTCTTCAGATCTTCGATGTCTTCCTGATCAAAAAGCGCGAAGGGGATCCGGATCACCGGTTGCTGGCTTCCGTTTACCACATCCGTGCGCGTCCCGTCCTTGGCCAGTTCGAAGTCGTAGACCCGGATCAGAACCGTCTCACGCGAGACCGGAGAAACGAATTCCAGCACCTCGCCGGCCGTCAGCTTGGCTTTGACCAGAACCTGAAAGGCGTCATCGGTCACCTCGGTGACAACCCCGGCATATTCCCACTGGGCCAGTGACGCGGTGTGTTCATAGTCATGCGCCAGATTGCTCAGCCGGCCATCGTGAAAGGCCAGCGTGTAGCCACGGTTCCCGACCGCTTCCAGTTCACGCATGTAGGGTTTGGGATCCCAGTTTTCGGGATCGGCGTAATAGTCGTCGATGGCCATGCGATAGGCGCGGGCGACGATGGCGGCGTAATATTCGGATTTTCCGCGGCCTTCCACCTTCAGGCTGTCGACCCCGATTTTCAGGTAGTCGTCCAGCTTCGGCATGATGCACAGATCGCGCGAATTCAGGATGTAGGAGCCGCGCCCGTCCTCTTCGATGGGCATGAAATCCCCGGGGCGACAGCCTTCCTCCAGCAGAAATTCGAACATGCCGATATTGTCTTCGTTGATGTCCAGCTCCTGCACCGTGCCATCCTTCAGGCGCATCCGCACGCCGTAGTTCCAGCGACAGGAATTGGCGCAATTGCCCTGGTTTGCGCCACGCTCCGCCATGAAGTTCGACAGCAGGCAACGGCCGGAATAGGTCATGCACATCGCACCATGAACAAAGGCTTCCAGCTTGATATCAGGGCATTTTTTCCGGATCTCCACCAGTTCGGGATAGGACACTTCACGCGCCAGAACCACCAGGTCGGCCCCCTGGTCCTCCCAGAATTTCACCGACAGCCACGAACAGATATTGGCCTGGGTGGAGACATGCAGAGGCAGTTCGGGCGCACGGTCCTTGACGTATTGGAACACGCCGGGATCCGCGATGATCAGCCCGTCGGGCTGTACCTTGCGGACGGTGTCGATGTATTCATCAAGCTTGGGAATGTCCTTGTTGTGCGAGAACAGGTTCAGCGTCAGATAGGCGCGGCGCCCATGCGCGTGACAGAACTCGACGCCTTCGATCACATCCTCCAGCGAAAACTGGGATTTGGTGCGCAGCGACATGTCAGGCGTGCCCAGATAGACGGCATCGGCCCCGTAAAGGATTGCCATCTTCAATTTGCGCAGATTGCCCGCGGGCATCAGAAGTTCGGAACGTCGCTCAACCATCGGCTCGGCCTTGAAAACAAGAGGTCAGGCCGCTGCCTTAGGGCATTTCGTGATCGGTGTCACGACCACCCCTTGCGGAAGAAGTGCGGCGAAGCGCCGAACTTGCGTTTGAACTGGCGTGAGAAATGCGTGGCGCTGTTGAACCCCGAGGCCAGAGCGATTTCCGTCACCGAAAGCGAGGTTTCATTCATCAGCGCATAAGCGTGGCTGAGCCGCATGTCGAAATAGACATGCATCGGGCTTTCATTTAGGTATTTGGAAAACAGCCGTTCAAGCTGTCGACGAGAAATGTCCAGCTTGTCGCACAATTCGCCGATGGAAAGCGGTTCTTCGATGGAATCCTGCATCAACTGCAGAGCCGACAACAGCCGCTGATTCCGGCTGCCGATGGCAACGGCATAGTTGGACTTCTGCGGCGCAACCTGACCGCCCGAGCGCACGTGCAGACACATGTCCGCCACGATGATCGCAAGTTTCTTGCCGTGGCGTTCCTCGATCAGGCTGAGCATCATGTCGGTGGCGGCGTTGCCACCGCCACAGGTCATGTAGCGCCCCGAAACCTCATAGATCTTTGGCGAGGGGGGGAGGCTGGGAAACATCTCGGCAAAGCCGGGCTGGTTTTCCCAGTGCAGGGTGAAGTTGTGACCACGCAGCAGACCGGCCTGGGCAAGGGCAAAAGCGCCGGTACAGATACCGCCCAGCCTGCGTCCGAAGCGGTCTTCGCGGCGCAACCAGTTCAGCACGGCTTCGCTTGCTGCGTCATGGGGTTCCACGCCTGAACAGACGAAGCCTACCGCCTCGGACGGGAGCGGCTGCAGCGGCAGATCCGGGGTCACGGTCATGCCGTTGGAGCACCGCACCGGCGCCCCGTCTTCGGACACGACGTACCAGCGATACAGCTCGGTATTGGTGACCTGATTGGCAATCCGCAACGG
The DNA here is from genome assembly GCA_022763485.1 of Paracoccaceae bacterium. Lineage (GTDB taxonomy): Bacteria > Pseudomonadota > Alphaproteobacteria > Rhodobacterales > Rhodobacteraceae > Aliisedimentitalea. The sequence continues at coordinate 20,971 of JALEGX010000153.1, forward strand.
CTCGATCGCGGCGGCAATGGGCAGCATCGTCGCCTTGGGCAACAGCAGGAAATAGAAGTCCTGCGGTTCCCCGCTGAAAGGGACCGCCAGTTTGGCGGCGGCGCCTTTTTGAATGAAGCTTTCGCTGTCCATCAAGATCAACTCCCGCGCGGGCACAGGCCGCAGCACTCAAGTGGCCATGGCCTAAGCCCGTATTGTACCGCTCGACCGTACCTTTTCGACCCGCGTATGCTGTTTTGCGACACTGCGTTCGATCTGCCCCCCGGGGCGGTCAAATTTCGGTTCCGCCCCTTGCAGGGGCTGGAGGGCGGCACTAAGACTCTCTCTACGCATTTTCGGGTAGTGTCCCGACCCATCACAGAGCAGGCAGTCCTAATGCACGATCCTTCCGAATTCTACATGAACACTCTTGTCCCGATGGTGGTTGAGCAGACCAGCCGCGGAGAACGCGCCTACGATATCTTCTCGCGGTTGCTGAAGGAGCGGATCATCTTCCTGAACGGTCCCGTGCATGATGGCATGTCGTCGCTGATCGTGGCGCAGCTGCTGCATCTTGAGGCGGAAAACCCGTCCAAGGAAATCAGCATGTACATCAACAGCCCCGGCGGCGTGGTGACCAGCGGTCTGTCGATCTATGACACCATGCAGTACATCAAACCCAAGGTTTCCACCCTGGTGATCGGTCAGGCGGCGTCGATGGGTTCGCTGCTGCTGACCGCGGGTGAGCCGGGCATGCGTTTCTCGCTGCCCAACAGCCGGGTGATGGTGCACCAGCCCTCCGGTGGCTATCAGGGTCAGGCGACGGATATCATGATCCACGCCGAAGAGACGCTGAAGCTGAAGCGCCGCCTGAATGAAATCTACGTGAAGCACACCGGCCAGACCCTGAAAAAGGTTGAAAGCGCGCTGGAGCGTGACAACTTCATGTCGCCCGAAGAAGCCAAAGAATTCGGCCTGATCGACGAGATCGTCGAAGCCCGCGCCAAAGGGGACGATGAAAGCTAAGGCGGTCAAAGCCTGTGGCCCGCGCCGATTGGGGCGGGGGCCAATTTGAGATTGTAGCGGCAGGTCCCCTGTCTTAAGCTGCATGAAGGACTGGGGAGCGTCCGAGGGCGCATCCTGGGCTGAAGACGAAGCCTGAAAGGTAAGGTATGGCAACGAATTCAAGTGGCGACAGCAAGAATACCCTCTACTGCAGCTTCTGCGGAAAGAGCCAGCATGAGGTGCGTAAGCTGATCGCCGGCCCGACCGTGTTCATCTGTGACGAGTGCGTCGAGCTGTGTATGGACATCATCCGCGAAGAGACCAAGGCCTCGGGCCTGAAAGCTTCGGATGGCGTTCCGACGCCCAAGGATATCTGCGACGTTCTGGATGACTACGTGATCGGTCAGGCGATGGCCAAGCGCGTGCTGTCCGTTGCGGTTCACAACCACTACAAGCGTCTGAACCACGCGCAGAAGGCGGGCAGCGACATTGAGCTGGCCAAGTCCAACATTCTGCTAATCGGCCCCACGGGGTGCGGCAAGACGCTGCTGGCGCAGACGCTGGCGCGGATCCTGGACGTGCCGTTCACCATGGCGGATGCGACGACGCTGACCGAAGCGGGCTATGTCGGGGAAGATGTCGAAAACATCATCCTGAAGCTGCTGCAGGCGTCGGAATACAATGTCGAGCGCGCGCAGCGCGGCATCGTCTATATCGACGAGGTCGACAAGATCACCCGCAAGTCCGAAAACCCATCGATCACCCGCGACGTATCGGGCGAGGGCGTGCAGCAGGCGCTGCTGAAGCTGATGGAAGGCACGGTTGCCAGCGTTCCGCCGCAGGGCGGTCGCAAACATCCGCAACAGGAGTTCCTGCAGGTCGACACCACGAACATCCTGTTCATCTGTGGCGGCGCTTTTGCGGGTCTGGATCGCATCATCGCGCAGCGCGGCAAAGGCTCGGCCATGGGCTTTGGCGCGGACGTGCGGGACAATGATGAACGCGGCGTGGGGGAGATCTTCAAGGATCTGGAACCCGAAGACCTGCTGAAATTCGGTCTGATCCCGGAATTCGTGGGCCGTCTGCCGGTTCTGGCCACGCTGGAAGACCTGGACGAAGACGCGCTGGTCACCATTCTGACCAAGCCGAAGAACGCCCTGGTAAAACAGTATCAGCGCCTGTTCGAGCTGGAAGACACCGAGCTGGACTTTACCGACGATGCGCTGAGCGCGATTGCCAAGAAGGCCATCGAGCGCAAGACGGGCGCGCGTGGTCTGCGGTCGATCATGGAAGACATCCTGCTGGATACCATGTTTGACCTGCCCGGCATGGACAGCGTCACCAAGGTTGTCGTCAACGAAGAGGCCGTGACCTCGGAAGCGCAGCCGCTGATGATCCACGCAGAAGCGGACAAGGAACCTGCTTCGGCAAGCTGATCAGATTACCCACATGATCTTGGAAGGCCAGTATCTTGATGATGCTGGCCTTTTTCGTTTCCTCCACAGCGCCTGATGGGACAAAAAACAGGCTTGTGTCAGCGCTATCTTTGGCGGATGAAAGAGGAAACGAGAAGGATCAGTGACATGAAAATCCAGCGCATTTCCTCGGGTGGGGAATTTGAAGCAAAGATCGGTTATTGCCGTGCCGTCGTCGCAGGTGGCTTTGTGCATGTGGCCGGGACCGTCGGGGCCGGTGATACCGTGGAAGAACAGTGCCAGGCCGCGCTCGACACCATCGGCGCAGCCCTGGAAAAGGCGGGTGCCAGCTTTGCCGATGCGGTACGGGTCAACTACTATCTGCCGGACGCGGCCGAGTTCGAACCCTGCTGGCCGATCCTGTCCAAGACGTTCGGGGACAACCCCCCGGCGGCAACCATGGTGGAATGCAACCTGATCGATCCCAAGTTCCGGATCGAGATTGAACTGACCGCTCTGGCCCCGCAGGCCTGATCCGGACGGCGCCCCGAAGGTCACGCCTTGGGGCGCCCACGCTGACCGCGAGCCTGATACCGGGTCCGGTGTTGGGGCTCTTTGTGCGAAAACCTGCTGACCGGATGCGCCAGGTGCGCGGTTTGGGACATTTCGTCCCCCAGTTTGGAAATCTAAGCCACTGGACCTTTGCCGGAAATTGGGTCATATCGGGACGGCATATTGCGGAGGTACCGATGGGAATCCTGAACACTCTTTTGCGCGCCGTGACCTGGTGGAACGGATCTACGCTGAACACTCAGATCTACACCGCTCGCAAGGGTACCAAGGTGGGCGAAGACGAGCAGGGCAACGTCTTTTACCGCAACGCGGATGATACCCGGCGTTGGGTGATGTTCAACGGCGAAGCCGAAGCATCGCGGGTCAGCCCGGACTGGCATGGCTGGCTGCACCACACCTACAAGGAAGCCCCGACCAAGACGCCGCTGAAGCACAAGGAATGGGAAAAGCCGCATCAGGAAAACCTGACCGGTACCATGCTGGCCTATGCACCGGGCGGATCCATCCGCGGCGGGAAAGAGCCGGTTGCACGCAACGACTATGAGGCCTGGAGCCCGGAATAATCCGGGCAGGTTAGAGCATGTCACATAATACAACCGAGATTCTGGTCGGTGGTGTGGTTTTGGCCGCAGCCATCGGCTTCGCCGTTTATGCGGGCCAGGTTGCGGGTTTGTCCCGCGCGGGCGAAAGCTATCCCCTGACCGCGTCGTTCCGTTCTCTGGAAGGTGTATCCGTTGGCACGGATGTGCGCCTGGCTGGGGTCAAGATCGGCACCGTCACCGGCGTTGAGCTGAACCAGGAAACCTTCCGCGCGGACACCGTGTTCTCCGTCAAGCAGGGGATCGAAATTCCCGATGACAGCGCGGTTGTCGTCAGCTCCGAGGGGCTGCTGGGCGGCAACTTCGTTGAGATCATGCCGGGCGGTTCTCCGTTCACGCTGGAAGCCGGGGATGAGATCGTCGACACCCAGGGCGCGGTCAGCCTGATTTCGCTGCTGCTGAAATTCGTATCTGGCAGCGGAGACGACTCGTGAAGCCGCTGTTGTCCGCTGCGCTGACGCTGTGCCTGTCCTGCCTTCCTCTTGCTGCGCAGGACGAGGCAGGGAGCGGGCAGGGCGCGCTTCTGCGGGCGCTGGACAAGGTCAACGGCCGAACAACGGATGTGGAACTGCAAAGCGGTGACACGGCACAGATGATGGGGCTGAACGTGCAGCTGCGCGATTGCCGTTTTCCGGCGGAAAACCCCACCGGTGATGCATTTGCATTCCTGACCATCACCGAGCCGGACAGCAACAAGATCAGATTTCAGGGCTGGATGGTCGCTTCATCCCCTGCGCTGAACGCGCTGGATCACAACCGATACGACATCTGGGTGATCCGCTGTATCACCTCCTGAGCCTGCGGAATCGGTGGGGTTCCGAAACAGGCACGCCGCTTCAGCGCCGCCTTCAGCCGATAGTGATAGGCAGCCCGGCTGATTTCCAATGCCCCCAGTGACGCCAGATGCGGCGTCAGGAACTGCGTGTCGAACAGGCTGAACCCCGCGGAATTCAGGTGATCGACCAGATAGGCCAGCGCAATCTTTGACGCGTCTGTGCGTCTTGAAAACATGCTTTCACCAAAGAAGGCCGATCCCAGAACCACGCCGTAGACGCCGCCAATCAGGCTGCCGTGGCGGTCCCGTATCTCCAGCGAATGGGCATGCCCCCGTGCATGCAGTTCCAGGTATTGCGCGCGGATTTCGGCGTTGATCCAGGTCTCAAACCGGTCGGCACAGCCATCCACGACGCCGGTGAAATCATGGTTGATCGACACCCGATAATCGTTGCGTCGCATACGTTTGGCCAGGGATCGGGAGATATGGAAGCCGTCCAGCGGGATGATCCCGCGCCACTTCGGATCCACCCAGAAGACGTCCGAATCCAGACGGTGCTCCGCCATCGGGAACACCCCGACAGAATAGGCATGCAACAGAAGTTCGGGTGTCAGGCTCATGATCCTGTTTTACCCGATGAAAAAGCGCGATGCATCTTTGGACACATCGCGCTTTTGTTGGTCTGCACTGGTTTATTCCGGGAGGTTCGCCTCAAGCCAACGCTCCAGCCAGTGGATGTTGTAGTCCCCAGAGTGAATGTCCGCTTCTTGCAGAAGCGCGTGGAACAGCGGGATCGTCGTGTCGACCCCGTCCACGATCAGTTCACCCAGCGCACGGTGCAGGCGGGCCAGCGCTTCTGCCCGGTCGCGACCATGCACGATCAGCTTGCCGATCAGCGAGTCGTAGTAGGGCGGAATCGAATAGCCGTCATAGAGGGCCGAATCCATCCGAACACCCAGACCACCCGGCGCGTGGAACGCGGTGATCTTGCCGGGGCAGGGGGCGAAGTTCGGCAGGCGCTCTGCGTTGATCCGCACCTCGATGGCGTGACCGTTGATGGTCAGGTCATCCTGGGTGAAGGACAGCGGCAGGCCCTCGGCCACGCGAATCTGTTCACGGACCAGATCAACGCCAAAGATGCCTTCGGTGACCGGGTGCTCCACCTGCAGGCGGGTGTTCATCTCGATGAAGTAGAACTCGCCGTCTTCATACAGGAATTCGACCGTACCGGCACCGGAGTAGCCCATCTTGGCAACCGCGTCGGCGCAGATCTTGCCGATGCGGGCGCGCTCTTCCGGGGTGATGCTGGGGCCGGGGGCCTCTTCGAACACCTTCTGGTGACGCCGCTGCAGCGAGCAGTCGCGCTCGGCCAGATGCACGCCGTTGCCTTTGCCGTCGCCAAAGACCTGGATTTCGATGTGGCGCGGCTTCTGAAGGTATTTTTCGATATACACTTCGTCGTTGCCGAAGGCGGATTTTGCTTCCGAACGGGCGGTGGGGAAGGCGATTTCCATCTCCGCATCGGAGTTGGCCACTTTCATGCCGCGACCGCCGCCACCGGCGGTGGCTTTCACGATCACCGGGTAGCCGAATTCGGCGCCGATGCGCTTGGCATCTTCCAGCGTTTCAACGCCCCCATCGGACCCCGGAACAACGGGAATACCCAGCTCTTTGGCGGTGTCCTTGGCAGTGATCTTGTCACCCATGATGCGGATGTGTGCCGCCGACGGGCCAATGAAGGTCAGGCCATGATCTTCAACGATCTGCACGAAGTTGGCGTTTTCCGACAGGAAGCCATAGCCGGGGTGGATCGCCTGGGCGCCGGTGATTTCACAGGCCGAGATGATCGCGGGGATCGACAGGTAGCTGTGCGTGCCGGCCGGCGGGCCGATGCAGACCGATTCGTCAGCCATGCGTACATGCATTGCGTCGGCATCGGCGGTGGAGTGAACCGCGACGGTTGCGATGCCCATTTCACGGGCCGCGCGGATCACGCGCAGGGCGATCTCACCACGGTTGGCAATCAGGATCTTATCGAACATGCCGGGATCCTTATTCGACGATGACCAGCGGGGTCCCGAATTCGACCGCAGCGCCGTCTTCCACCAGGATCCGCTTCACGGTGCCCGCCTTGGGCGCGTGGATGTGGTTCATGGTTTTCATGGCTTCGACGATCAGGAGGGTTTCACCTTCGCTGACCTGCTGGCCGACTTTGATGAAGGAGGGCGAACCCGGTTCCGGTTGCAGATAGACGGTGCCGACCATCGGCGAGGTCACCGCGCCGGGGTGCTTGGCGGGATCTTCGTCCGTTGCGGCAGGCGCCGCAGCAGGAGCAGGGGCAGCGACAGGTGCCGCGGCAACCGGAGCAGCGGCAGGTACCTGGACCTGAACCGGGGCCGCAACGGGCGCGGCACGGGAAACACGAACATTCAGACTGTCATCTTCGCCGTAGTCACGCTTCACCTGCAGTTCTGTCAGGTCGTTTTCGCGCAGCAGTTCGGCCAGCGCCTTGATGAATGCCACATCCGCTTCGTGAGATTTGTTTGTCATGGTTGTCCTCGGCCGGTTCCGGTAGCGCCCGTTTCTTGGGCGGGCTTGCCAAATTTGCATGGCTTATACGGCAAGGTTTCGCCGGTGAAAAGCGCCCTTGACCAAGGGGGAAGATGGGGACTTTCGTTGTGAATTGCAATTGGCTGATTTTACAAAGGCATTCCGGAGAGTTTTGCCACCAGTTCCGGGAGCTTGCGGGCGCCGAATTTGCTGAGCAGGTGGGCGCGGTGGGTTTCGACCGTGCGATAGGACAATTGCAGTTCCATCCCAATTTCCTTGGCCGACAGGCCGCGGCAGGTCAGAATGGCCACCTCGCGTTCGCGGGGGGTCAGGCTGACAACGGGGCGATCATCCGAGATATCGGAAAAGGACCAGACGCCGCTTCGAAACGGCGCATCCGGGGTGATCGACTGGCCGCGCACGCGGCACCAGAACAGCTCGCCGTCCAGACGTCGCATGATCCGCTCATCGGCATAGTAACCGTCTTCGCCCGTGACCTGCTGCAGCCGGGCGCCAATCCGGTCGAAATCCGCCTGGCTTGGGTAAAGTTTGAAGATCGGCATCTGTTCGAAGTCACGAATGGCCGCGCCGAACATCCTGGAGAATTGCAGGTTGCAGCGCAAAACAACCCGACGTTCCAGGACGGCGAGGCCGACAGGTGCGTGATCAAAGGCGAAATCCGTCATATCTTCTGTTTTGCCGGGTATTTCTACGGAATTGAAGTGGTTGCGCGCACCGTGCGACCGTTATTTCGCCGCGGCACGCGTTTGGAGAGCGTTTGAGGGAGGCAGGCGATGAATCTTGGAGTGTGGCTCAGGCGACAGGCGCAGACCGCAGGCGACCGGCCCGCCTTGTATTGTGGGACGGATCTGGTTGCCGACTATGCCCGGTTTGATGCGACCGCGTCGCGTATTGCCGGGTGGCTGACTGGGCAGGGGGTGCAGCCGGGGGACCGGATCGGCATCTTCATGAAGAACTGCCCGGAGTATTTGATGATGCTCTACGGTATCTGGTACGCCGGGGCCGCTGCTGTTCCGATCAATGCCAAGCTGCATGGGCGCGAAGTGGCCTATATCCTGGAAAACTCTGGCGCACGCCTGCTGTTTGTATCGCCCGAATTGGCCGCTTCGGTCAGAGCGGCCGCACCTGGGATGGCTTGTGTTGAAGTGGCCGCAGACACGATGACCGGGATGCAGCGGCACGCGCCTGTTGCAGAGCCCGCGGCGGTGGCGCCCACGGATCTGGCCTGGCTGTTCTACACATCGGGCACCACCGGCAAGCCCAAGGGCGTACGCATCACCCACCGGATGCTGATGGGCATGGCGCTGACCTATCTGGCCGATGTCGATGAGGTCTCGGCTGAGGACCATGCGCTGTACGCTGCCCCGATGAGCCATGGCGCCGGGCTTTACAATCTGATGCATGTGCTGCGCGGGGCGGCACATGTCTGTCCGGCCTCCCTGGGGTTCGATGAGGCAGAGATCTTTGATCTGGCGGAACACTTTGGCCGGGTTCACATGTTCTGCGCGCCGACCATGGTGACGCGCATGACGACCATCGCCAAGCGGGACGGCCGCACGGGCAGGGGGCTGCGCACCATCGTTTACGGGGGCGGGCCGATGTATGTGGCCGACATTCTGGAAGCGGTGGATCACTTTGGTCCGATCTTCGTGCAGATTTATGGGCAGGGGGAATGTCCGATGGCAATCACCGCGCTGCCACGTCACGATGTGATCGGGCGGGACCACCCGCGCTGGCGCGAACGGCTGGCCAGTGTCGGTCGGGCCCAGAGCGGCATCGAATTGCGCATCGGGGACGCCGCTGGAAACCCTTTGCCCGCGGGCGAGACCGGGGAAATCATGGTGCGAGGCGATATCGTGATGCCCGGCTACTGGCAGAACCCCGAGGCCAGCGAACAGGCGCTGCGCGATGGCTGGCTGATGACAGGGGACATGGGACTGCTTGATGCGGATGGATACCTGACCCTGCAGGACCGGTCCAAGGACCTGATCATCTCGGGCGGGTCGAATGTCTATCCGCGCGAGGTCGAAGAGGTTCTGTTGCAGCATCCGGAGGTGCAGGAGGTTTCCGTGGTGGGCCGCGCCCATGCCGATTGGGGTGAGGAGGTGGTGGCCTTTGTGGTGGGCACCGCCACTCCAGAGGCGTTGAACCAGCTCTGTAATGAACAGATCGCCCGCTTCAAACGGCCCAAGGCCTATTACCACGTGCCGGAGCTGCCGAAGAACAACTATGGCAAGGTGCTGAAAACCCAGCTGCGTGAGGATCTGGCCAAGCTGCCCTGAC
>JALEGX010000154.1 GCA_022763485.1 Paracoccaceae bacterium
GAAACGGCACCCACGGCATCCTGAAGCAGAGTTGCCTGGGAACGGTCGAATACGCCTTTGATCTGAGCCAACATGTGAAACCTCCTGAAACCTGCTTTGGCGGTGCAGCCTTTTGTTGCCTCTTTGTTCTCATTTTGAGAACGCGAAGTAAAGAACTTTTTGAGAACATTTGCGAACAAAAGAGAACACGAGCGTGGAGAGCCGGTTAACCCACTGATATCAGACGGATTGCCCGATCCTGCCGCATCAGCCAAAGCAGAACGCGCGCAGCCTGTCCGCGCGGGCTTTTCAGGTCGGGGTCTTTCGCCAGCAGCGCGCGGGCATCACTTTGGGCCACTGACATCAGATCCGATTGCCGTTCCAGATCAGCGATCTGGAATCGCGGCAGGCCCGATTGCGCGGTTCCGATCATGTCGCCCGCCCCCCGCATCAGCAGGTCGGCCTCGGAAATGCGGAAGCCGTCTTCGGTTTCGCGCAGCACTTCCAGCCGCTTGCGGCCATTTTCGCCAAGGGGCGGCTGATACATCAACAGACAGGTCGAGTCGCCCTCGCCCCGGCCCACCCGGCCGCGCAGCTGGTGCAGCTGAGCCAGGCCAAAGATCTCGGCCCGCTCGATCACCATGATCGTGGCATTCGGGACATTCACCCCCACTTCGATCACGGTGGTCGCCACCAGCACTTTGGTCTGCCCGCTCTGGAAGGCCTCCATGGCGCTGTCCTTGTCCGCAGGCGGCATCTGACCGTGGACCAGCCCCACAACCCCTTCCCCCAGCACGGCGCGCAGACGTTTGAACCGCTCCTCGGCGGCGGTCAGGTCCGAGACTTCGGATTCGTCCACCAGCGGGCAGACCCAATAGCACTGTCGCCCCTCATCCACCGCCCGGCGCAGATGGGCCACGACCTCATCCATCCGGTCCGTGCTCAGGATCGCGGTCTTGATCGGCTTCCGCCCCGGCGGTTTTTCATCCAGGATCGAGACATCCATATCGCCATATTGCGCCAAGGCCAGCGAGCGAGGAATCGGCGTCGCCGTCATCACCAGAACATCCGCGCGCATGCCTTTTTCCGCCAGCTCCTTGCGCTGGCGTACCCCGAAGCGGTGCTGCTCATCAACGATCGCCAGCCGCAGATCACGGAACACGACATCGCCCTGGAACACCGCATGGGTGCCAACCAGAATATGGATGTCACCGCGCGCCAGTGCCTCCAGCTTTGCCCGTCGCTCACGGCCCTTGTCCCGCCCGGTCAACAGCTCGACCACGACACCCGCCTGTTCGGCCAGGGGACGGAGGCTCTCCAGATGCTGTTGCGCCAGAATCCCGGTGGGCGCCATCATCACGCCCTGCCCTCCGGCCTCGACCACCACCAGCAGTGCCATGAAGGCCACAAGCGTCTTGCCCGCGCCCACATCACCTTGCAACAGACGGTTCATCCGCAGATCAGAGGCCAGATCATCCGAGATTTCGCGGATCGCCCGGTCCTGTGCATTTGTCGGGCGATACGGCAGGCTGGCCAGCACCCGGCCCTGCAACCGCCCCGTTCCGACGCTGGACACACCGGGCGATTTCCGCTCGATCTGCCGCGCCAGCGCCAGGGTCAGCTGATGCGCCATCAGCTCATCATAGGCCAGCCGCGCCCGCGCAGGTGCATGGGCGGCCAGATCGTCCTCCCCTTGCGGGGTCTGCGCCGCCTCTACCGCCTCTTTCCAGCCCGGCCAGCCTTGTTGCTTCAGAAAATCGGCATCAATCCATTCGTCCAGCTCGGGCGCACGCAGCAGGCAACCCTGCACCGCCTTGAACATGGTCTTCTGCGTCACCCCCTGCGTCAGGCGATAGACCGGCTCATAAGACGGGATCTCCTCGGCTTTCTCAACCGGGACCATATGTTCGGGGTGAACCATCTGGGCGACGCCGTCGAACAGCTCCACCTTGCCTGAAACCACGCGGCGCGCGCCCTGCGGCAACTGCGCCTCCAGATAGCGGGAGCGTCCGTGAAAGAACACCAGCTGAAAACTGGTCTGCGCATCTTCGACGTGAATGCGATAAGCCCCGCTGCGATTGCGCGCGGGCCGGTGCGCGCCCACCGTGACCTCAACCGTCAGCACCGAAGGCAGCTCGGCCCCCACGATGGTGCTGCGCAGGCGGCGGTCCACCACGGCATAGGGCAGCTGGAACAGCAGGTCGCGCGGCGCCTCCACCCCCAGCTGCCCAAGCAACTGCGCGGTTTTGGGTCCGATCCCTTCCAGCGTTTCCAACGCCGCAAAGAGCGGAAACAGAATTTCCGGGCGGGTGCTCATGCGTCTCCGATCAGGGTCAGCCAGCCATCTTCGTCCAGGGTTTCGATGCCCAGGTCAGCGGCCTTCTTGGCTTTCGATCCCGCGCCGGGCCCCGCCACCAGGATGTCCGTCTTCTTCGAGACAGAGCCAGAGACCTTCGCCCCAAGCGCCTCGGCCCGGGCCTTGGCTTCGGCGCGGGTCATCTTCTCCAGCGTGCCGGTAAAGACCACGGTCTTGCCGGCGACCGGGCTTTCCGAGGACGGCGCTTCGGGCGGGATGACCGTCAGCTCCGCAACCAGCCGCGCAAAGGCGGCGTATTCGTCCGGGTTATCGAATGCATCCGACAGCGACAGGCCCAGCGTTGATCCGATGCCATCCACCCCGATCAGATCGGCCCAGGCGGCGGTTGCCTCTTCGGGCACCTGGCATTCCGCGATCACCGCGGCACGCGTGTCGGAAATCCGGGCGCGGCGGCCACGGGCCTGTGCGGTCTGACGCTCGACCTCTTCGGCTTCATCAGCGGCGCGATGCGCCAGGGCGGCCGGACGGGCCAGTTTGACGGCCTCTTCCAGCGCCTGCCAGGACCGGTAATGCAGCGCCAGATCGCGCGCACCAACTTCACCCACATGACGAATTCCCAGCGCGAAGATCAGCCGTGCCAAGGCAATTTCGCGTTTCTCACGGATCGCTGCGAACAGGTTGGCAGCTGAGGTTTCGCCCCAGCCATCCTTGTTCTTCAGTTGCTGCAGACCCTCGCCATAGCGCTCTTCCAGCGCAAAGATGTCCGCCGGTTCGCGGATCCAGCCGTCCAAGTGGAACTGTTCCACCTGCTTGGCGCCCAGCCCCTCGATGTCAAAGGCCTTGCGTGAGACGAAATGTTTCAGCTTCTCAATGGCTTGTGCCGGACAGATGATACCACCGGTGCAGCGGCGCACGGCGTCGCCTTCCTCGCGAATGGCGGCGCTTCCGCATTCCGGGCAGGTCTGCGGAAAGGCGAAGGGCTGCGCGTCTTCGGGGCGTTTGCTCAGGTCCACATCGGCAACCTTCGGGATCACGTCACCGGCACGATAGACCTGCACCCAATCACCCACGCGGATGTCCTTGCCGCCGCGGATCTCCTCGCCGCGGGAGTCCAGACCCCGGATGTAGTCCTCATTATGCAATGTGGCGTTCGAGACCACGACGCCGCCCACCGTGATCGGCGCCAGACGCGCCACCGGGCTGAGCGCCCCGGTACGGCCCACCTGAATGTCGATGGCTTCCAATCTGGTCCAGGCCAATTCGGCCGGAAACTTGTGCGCAATCGCCCATCTGGGCGTGGTGGAGCGGAAGCCAAGCCGTGCCTGCAGCGACAGCGCATCCACCTTGTAGACCACCCCGTCGATGTCATAACCCAACGCCGCACGTTTCTCCGATATCTCGTTGTAAACGTTCATCAAGTCCTGAACGTTCTCACACCGGCGCGTCAGAGGGTTGGTCTCGAACTCCAGTTCCGCCAACCGGTTGATCGCACCGGATTGCGTGTCGGCCAGCGGCTCGGACACAGCCCCCCATCCGTAGGCGAAGAACCGCAGGGGCCGCGATTTGGTGATCGAGGCATCCAGCTGGCGCAGCGACCCTGCCGCGGCGTTGCGCGGGTTGGCAAAGGTCTTCTGTCCGGTCTCGGTCTGCCGTCGGTTCAGGGCTTCAAAATCGTCATGGGTCATATAGACCTCGCCGCGCACCTCCAGCAGCTCGGGCGCGCCGGTCAGCTTCAGCGGCAGACCGCGGATGGTGCGCGCGTTGGCGGTGACATTTTCGCCAACCTCACCATCCCCGCGCGTGGCGGCCTGAACCAGCTCACCGTTTTCATACCGCAGTGACAGAGACAGCCCGTCAATCTTGGGTTCCGCCGTAAACGCCAGCGGATCACCCGCGCCAAGGCCCAGATAATTGCGGATCGAAGTGGCAAACCCTTCGACATCCTCCTCATCAAATGCGTTGGACAGCGACATCATGCGCTGCGCATGGGTGACCTTGCCGAATCCTTCGGCCACCGGCGCGCCGACGGTCTGCGCCTGAGTCGCGCGCTGCTCCAGCTGCGGGAAGGCGTCGATCAGGGCCAGATACCGGCGCTTGGCGGTGTCGAACTCCGCATCCGAGATCGAAGGCGTATCCGAGGTGTGATATTCGCGATTGGCCGCCCACAGCAGCAGCTGCAGCTCGTTGAATTCCTCCAGGGCTTCCTGATCGGTCATCTGGTTCAGCGCGCGTTCCAAGGGGGTCTCCTGCAGCCTGTCGACACAAACAAACCCGCCGCAATGGCAGGTCTGCCCTAGGTGATAGGCTGCGAACACGGGCAGGTCCAGTCACCCTGGCTGCCCAGTGCCAATTCCTTGCATCCGCCGCTCAGTGACGCGTCCCCGTCACGCCCCCAGTGCCATCTTGGGACCTTCCAGGACTTCCCCTTCCGGATCGCGCAGAACATATCCCCGGCCCCAGACCGTTTCGATATAGCTTTCGCCACCGGTCGCCATCGCCAGTTTCTTTCTCAACTTGCAGATGAACACATCGATGATCTTCAATTCTGGTTCATCCATGCCGCCATAAAGATGGTTCAGAAACATTTCCTTGGTCAGGGTTGTGCCCTTGCGCAGGCTCAGCAATTCCAGCATCTGATATTCCTTGCCGGTCAGATGCACGCTTTCCCCTTCGACGCTGACGGTCTTGGCATCCAGGTTGACCGACACTTTGCCCGTCTTGATGATGGACTGCGCGTGCCCCTTGGACCGGCGAATGATCGCGTGGATCCGCGCCACCAGCTCTTCGCGGTGGAACGGCTGTGTCAGATAATCGTCCGCACCAACGCCGAAGCCCTTGATCTGGCTGTGTGTATCATCCGTGCCCTACAGGATCAGGATGGGGGTATCAATGCGGGCCAGCCGCAATTGGCGCAACACCTCATGGCCGTTCATATCCGGCAGCCCGAGGTCAAGGAGGATCAGATCGTAATCATAGAGCTTGGCCAGATCGATCCCTTCCTCCCCGAGATC
>JALEGX010000155.1 GCA_022763485.1 Paracoccaceae bacterium
GATCATGGTATCCGCCACCGGTTTCGGGCAGGACGGGCCCTATGCCGCCAAGCCTGCATTCGACGATTCCGTCCAGTCGGTGTCGGGATTGGCCAGCTTGGCAACCTTGCGCGACCCTGGGGTACCGCCCGCTTATGCCCCGACAATTCTCGCCGACAAGCTTGGCGGGGTCACCGCCGCCTATGCCGTGATGGGTGCCCTGTTCCACCGCGAACGTACTGGAGAGGCCCAGCATGTCGAGGTTCCGATGTTTGAAACGCTGGCCGCCTTCCTGTTGGCCGAACATATGGATGGGGCCACCTTTGAAGAGACTCCGCAGGATTTCGGCTATGCCCGCATGCTGGTTCCGCACCGGCGTCCAGTTCAGACCGCTGATGGCTACATCACCATTCTGCCCTACACCAACGTACAATGGGCACGGTTTTTCAAGGCGGTTGGGCGCAATGACATGATCGACCATGTCTGGGTCACGGACATGGACACCCGTAGCCGCAACATCGGCGCGGTATACGATATGGTGGCGCAGATTGCGCTGACCCGGACCACGAATGACTGGCTTGCCCTGATGGAGCAGGCAGACATACCAGCCATGCCGGTGCGCAACCTGTCAGATTTGCCGAACGATCCCCATCTTGCCGCGACCGGGTTCTTTCAACGGATTGATCACCCGACCGAAGGTGCGATCTGGACGACACGCCCGCCGATACGCTTCTCAGCGACCCCGGCGCGACATGATCATCGCCCGGCCCCGCGACTTGGGGAACACAGCGACGAAATTCTGGGGCCGGGTAGGGAATAGCCCCACCCGGCACCGGACGGATCAAACGTCCATCGAACGTGCGATCAATTCCTTCATGATCTCGTTGGTGCCGCCATAGATCATCTGGACCCGGCTGTCGGCATAAAGACGCGCGATGGGGTATTCCATCATGAAACCGTAACCACCGTGCAGTTGCAGGCATTCATGCATGACCTCGTTCTGCGTCTGGCTGCCCCACCATTTCGCCATCGAAGCCGTGGCCGTATCAAGTTCGCCCGCTTCAAGACGCGCGAGCCCATCATTGACGAAGGAACGTAGCAATTCGGCCTTGGTTTTGCATTCCGCCAGTTTGAAGCGCGTATTCTGGAAGTCCATGATCCGGCTTCCAAATGCCTTGCGGTCCTGAACATATTTGACCGTTTCATCGATCGCAAAATCAATAAAACCGAGCGCGGTAATGCCGATCATCAGCCGCTCCCAAGGCAGCTGCTTCATCAGCTGGTAGAACCCCTGCCCCTCTTCCGGACCAAGCAGGTTCGCCGTAGGCACGCGTACATCTTCGAAGAACAGCTCAGCCGTATCCGAACCTTTCATACCCAGTTTCTTCAGGTTCCGTCCCCGGCGAAAGCCCTCGGCACCCTCGGTTTCCAGAACGATCAACGAAAGGCCCTTGGCGCCGGCGTTGCGGTCGGTCTTTGCCACGATCACAACCAGATCCGCCGCGTGCCCGTTGGTGATGAAGATCTTCGATCCGTTGATCTTGTAGTGGTTGCCATCCTTTTCCGCATAGGTTTGTACGTTCTGGAGGTCAGAGCCCGTTCCAGGCTCGGTCATGGCAATCGCCGCAACGCTGTCGCCGCTGACCAGTTTCGGCAACCACTTTTTCTTCTGTTCCTCACTGCCATATGCGTTGAGATAATGGATTACGATGGACTGGATCCCATAGCCCCAACCCGTATCACCGGTGCGCCCCTGCTCGTAGACGGTAATCGCGTCGAACCCGATGCCGCCACCGAACCCACCATATTCTTCGGCAATCGAGCCACCCATGACACCCTGCTGACCGACTGTTTTCCAGAAGTCGCGGTCAACAATTCCCTGTTCCGTCCATTTTTCAATCTTCGGAGCCATCTCTGCATCGAAAAGCCTGCGTGTACTATCGGCGAACATCTTGTGTTCATCCACTGCCCAGCTAGGGGAGTTCTTAATCAGAGACATGAATTTTTCCTATCGATTCAAGCTTGTGTTGAGCCAAAATCTAACAAGTGTTTTGCTTCTTGACAATGAACCGGAGCCGTTCTGACGAGGCGTCACAAGGCTTAGGACCGCGCGCATCCTGGTCCGTCCGATCCGCTCGCCGCCCATTCGGCTCGTACCAAAAAAGGCCCGCCGGGGGTTCGGCGGGCCTTTGATGCGTTTTGGCGGGTTGGGCCGTGGCCCTTACAGCTTCTCGGTCAGTTCGGGGACGGCCTGGAACAGGTCGGCGACCAGTCCGAAGTCGGCGACCTGGAAGATCGGGGCTTCTTCGTCCTTGTTGATCGCGACGATGATCTTGCTGTCCTTCATCCCGGCCAAGTGCTGGATCGCGCCCGATATGCCGGCGGCGATGTACAGATCCGGTGCCACGACCTTGCCGGTCTGACCCACCTGCCAGTCGTTCGGTGCAAAGCCCGAGTCGACGGCGGCGCGGGATGCGCCAACGGCGGCGCCCAGCTTGTCGGCCAGTTTCTCGATCAGGGCAAAGTTCTCTTCGGAGCCAACGCCGCGCCCGCCGGACACGACCACACCGGCCGAGGTCAGTTCGGGACGATCCGATGCGGCGACCTTGTCTTCGACCCATTCCGACAAGCCGGGGTCGTCCCCGGCGCCGATGCTTTCGACCGAGGCAGACCCGCCTTCGCCAGCGGCATCAAAGGTCGAGGTGCGGAAGGTGATGACCTTTTTCACATCCGACGATTTGACGGTCTGAATCGCGTTCCCGGCATAGATCGGGCGCTCGAACGTGTTGCCATCGACAACGCCGGACACGTCCGACAGGACCATCACGTCCAGCAGCGCGGCAACGCGCGGCATGACGTTCTTGGCGTCCGTGGTGGCCGGGGCGACGATATGTTCATAGTCACCGGCCAGCGATGCGATCAGCGCGGCGGTCGGTTCGGCCAGGCGGTGACCCAGCGATGCGTCTTCGGCGACCAGAACCTTAGCCACACCGTCGATCATGGCGGCGGCGTCGCCTGCGGCAGCAGCAGAGGCGCCCGCGCACAGAACGGTCACATCGCCCAGGGCCTTGGCCGCGGTCACGGCCTTGGCGGTTGCGTCGATTGCCAGTTCACCATTGGTGACTTCTGCGAGAAGAAGAACAGCCATTACACAGCCCCCGCTTCTTTGAGTTTTGCGACCAGCTCGTCCACCGAGCCGACCATGATACCGGCCGCGCGTGCCGCGGGCTCGGAGGTTTTGACGATTTCCAGACGCGGCGTGACATCAACGCCGTAATCATCGGCGGTTTTCTCATCCAGCGGCTTTTTCTTGGCCTTCATGATGTTGGGCAGCGACGCATAGCGCGGCTCGTTCAGGCGCAGGTCCACAGTGACGATCGCGGGCATCTTGACCTTGATGGTCTGCAGGCCGCCGTCAACTTCGCGGGTCACGACGGCACTGTCGCCATCGATGCCCATTTCCGAGGCAAAGGTCGCCTGGCTCCAACCGAGGATCGCCGACAGCATCTGGCCGGTGGCGTTCATGTCGTTGTCAATGGCCTGTTTGCCCGCCAGAACCAGACCGGGCTGCTCTTCCTCGACCACCTTGGCCAGGATTTTCGCGACGGCCAGCGGCTCGATGTCGGTGTGCACATCATCGGCGGCAACCACCAGAATGGCACGATCCGCACCCATGGCCAGCGCAGTGCGCAGGGTTTCCTGCGCCTGTTTGACGCCAATGGAAACCACGACGATTTCTTCGGCCTTGCCGGCCTCTTTCAGGCGAATCGCCTCTTCGACGGCGATTTCGTCGAAAGGGTTCATCGACATCTTAACGTTGGCCAGATCGACACCGCTTCCGTCCGCTTTGACACGAACCTTCA
>JALEGX010000156.1 GCA_022763485.1 Paracoccaceae bacterium
GGGTCTCAACCGGGGGGCTGCGGGTCGGCGCCAAGAACGCCTGAGGGATTGAGGTCAACGCGACCGGGGGGCCAGCCCCCCGGCCCCCCGGAGTATTTGGAACGAGAAGAAGAACAGGGACCTGATCCCGTTCCGGCGTTCCAGCAGGGAGACAACAAGATGAACAAACTGGCAGATTATGACGGCCCGATCCTTGAGATCGACAAGCTGTCGATTTCCTTTTTTACCCGCCTGCGGGAAATCCCGGCCGTGATGGATTTCTCGGTTGCGGTGCAACCGGGCGAGGCCGTGGGCCTTGTGGGTGAATCCGGTTGTGGCAAATCCACCGTGGCGCTTGGCGTCATGCAGGATCTGGGCAAGAACGGTCGCGTGGTTGGCGGCACCATCAAGTTCAAGGGCCGTGACCTGGCCGAGATGAGTGCCGAAGAGCTGCGCGATGTGCGGGGCAATGAGATCGCGATGATCTATCAGGAGCCGATGGCGTCGCTGAACCCGGCGATGAAGATCGGCAAACAGCTGATGGAAGTCCCGATGATCCATGAGGGCGTCAGCGAGAAGGAAGCCTATGACCGCGCGCTGGAAGTGGTGACCGACGTGCGCCTGCCCGACCCGGAGCGGATGCTGAACAGCTATCCGCACCAATTGTCGGGCGGCCAGCAGCAGCGGATCGTGATCGCCATGGCGCTGATGTCGAAACCGGCGCTGTTGATCCTGGACGAACCCACCACCGCGCTGGACGTGACGGTGGAGGCGGCGGTGGTCGAACTGGTCAAGGATCTGGGCAAGAAATACGGCACCTCCATGCTGTTTATCAGCCACAACCTGGGCCTGGTGCTGGAAACCTGCGACCGTCTGTGCGTGATGTATTCCGGTGAAGCGGTGGAACGCGGCTCGATCAAGGATGTCTTCGACGAGATGCAGCACCCCTATACGCAGGCGCTGTTCCGCTCGATCCCGCTGCCGGGGGCGGACAAGAACTCGCGCCCGCTGGTGGCCATTCCGGGCAACTTCCCCCTGCCCCATGAACGTCCGCCCGGCTGTAACTTCGGCCCGCGCTGCGACTACTTCGAGGAAGGGCGCTGTGATCAGGACACGGTCATTCCGATGTCGCCGGTGCATGGAAACGACCGGCATGAAACCCGCTGTCTGAAGTTCCAGGAAATCGACTGGAACGCGCCGATCGTGGTGTCGGATCAGAAGGAGAAGACCGAACCCGGACGGGTCGTGCTGAAGATGGACAACCTCAAGAAATACTATGAGGTTGCGGCCAACGCGCTGTTCGGCGGCGGTGAGAAGAAGGTCGTGAAAGCCAATGAGACCCTGAGTTTTGAGGCCCGCGAATCCGAGACGCTGGCCATCGTGGGGGAATCCGGCTGTGGCAAATCCACCTTCGCCAAGGTTCTGATGGGACTGGAGACCGCGACCGAAGGGCAGATCCTGCTGGACAACAACAGTATCGAACAGATCCCGATCGAGGAACGTGACACCAAGACCGTGTCGGATGTGCAGATGGTGTTCCAGAACCCGTTTGACACGCTGAACCCGTCGATGACGGTGGGCCGTCAGATCATCCGCGCGCTGGAGATCTTCCGCGTGGGCAATTCCGAGGCCGAGCGCAAGCAGCGGATGCTGGAGCTGCTGGACCTGGTGAAACTGCCGCGCGCCTTTGCCGACCGGATGCCGCGTCAGCTGTCGGGTGGTCAGAAACAGCGGGTGGGCATCGCCCGTGCCTTTGCGGGGGATGCGCGCATCGTGGTGGCGGATGAACCCGTCTCGGCGCTTGACGTGTCGGTGCAGGCGGCGGTGACCGACCTGCTGATGGAGATCCAGCGCGAACAGAAAACCACGCTGCTGTTCATCAGCCACGATCTGTCCATCGTGCGTTACCTGTCGGACCGGGTGATGGTGATGTATCTGGGGCATGTGGTCGAACTGGGATCGACCGATCAGGTCTTCACCCCACCCTATCACCCCTATACCGAGGCGCTGCTGTCGGCGGTGCCCATCGCGGATACCTCGATCGAGAAGGAACACATCGTTCTGGAAGGCGACATTCCGTCCGCCATGGCCCCCCCGCCGGGCTGCCCGTTCCAGACGCGTTGCCGGTGGAAGTCCAAGGTCGCGGGTGGCCTGTGCGAACGCGAGGTGCCGCCGGTGAAAATGCTGGACGATGGTCACCAGATCAAATGCCACCTGGATGACGACGCGCTGGCCGAGATGACGCCGGTGATCAAGATCGCCGCCGAATAAGGGTGCGACAAGAAACAGGAAACGGCCCTCGTAGCACGCGGGGGCCGTTTTTGTTTGCGGGCGTCAGAGGTATCAATCCTCTGCCAGCAGGGGTTCGTAGCGGGCATCGGTCAGCGTTTCCAGAAACGCCACCAGCGCATCGATCCGCTTGTCGTCCAGCGCCGGCCCATGGGTCAGCTCGGTCACCGACAGGTTGACCGGCACCTCAGGGTCGCGCCAGGGCTTGCCCGTTTCCGGGTTGATCTGGCGTGCCTGTGCGACCGTGTTGTAACGGTTGTAGAACAGAACCACGGTGCGCAGATCTTCGAACACGCCGTTGTGCATGTAGGGTCCTGTCACGGCGACATTCCGCAGGGTCGGTGTCTTGAACTTCCCGGCCTGTTTGGGATCCCGCACCTTGGTGTTGGCCGCCAGTCCCAGATCCAGATAGCCCTTGGCGCTGCCGTTGGCTTTGCGGACCGTCAGGTTCGCCGGGACACCGATGTTATGATACTCGTAGTTGGTGAAGGTTTCGCGCGGGTCGACCGCGCTGGTCCGCAGCTGATGGCACTGATTGCAATTGGTGAACTGTTCGGAGAAGAACAGGATCTTGCCCAGCTCCTCCTCTGCCGTCATCTGGTAGTCCCCACGCAGATAACGGTCGTATTTGCTGTCGAAGGGCGCGAAGGCATCGGTCCGCTCAAAAGCGGCGATGGCCTGGGTCATGGCATGATAGGCCTGATCGGTATCGTTCAGCACATCCGCGCCGAAAAGCCCCTGAAACGCCTGCACATACTCGGGTTTCTCCTGCAGGCGCGACACCACCGACGCCTTGTCCGGCATCCCCATTTCGATCGGGTTCAGCGGTGGGCCCCCGGCCTGTCCTTCCAGATCGGCCTCTCGCCCATCCCAGAACATGCCGCCGGCCCAATGGCCGTCCGCGTTTTTGTGCAAAACCGGGGTGAATGCCGCATAGGCCGCCGAAGGTGCACTTCGGTCCCCAAGCGAGTCCCCATCATCCCCCAGCGATACTGCGCGCCCTGCCCGGCTGTCGCGCGGATCGGCAAAGCCGGCATCCGGGCTGTGGCACGTGGCGCAGGACTGCGTCCGGTTGGCGGAAAGATCGGTGTCAAAGAACAACGCCTCGCCCAGCTGCTCCAACCGCAGATCCGTAGCATGGCCAGTGGTCGGTCCAATCGCCAGAGCCAGGGTGGCGGCGACGGACAATACAGGTTTCGAGGTGAACATCAGGGACTCTCCGCATCGGTTTGGTCCCTGCCTACACCGCAAATTGGCGGTTAGGAATTGCCCCAGATCAAATTCATACAAAAACTATCAGAAATATATCGGGTGACGTCACGCGATCAGGCAAACAGCGCCAGAACAAGCGCCATCACGAAAGGAAAGGCGAAGCTTGCGATCTCGGGACGGCGGCGCAGAACGGCAAAACCTGTCACCAGCAGCATCGGCGCCATGGACGCAAAGACAGCACAGGGCAGAATGACCGCCTTGGAAAAGGCGCCAAGTTCGGCCGCAGACACACCAGTGTCACGCAATCCGCGCAGACCGATGCCGTCCAGCGCGCCCAGAACCAACCCGACCCCGGCCGAGACGGCACAGGTTTTAATGCTGACGCTACCCGAAAATTCAGGCTTTCTGGGCAGACTCAGAGACGGAAACCGGATGTCGGTCAGTTCCGGGAACACGGCACGTTTGCTTGCGCCAAAATCCTCTGAGTATGTTTCCGCAGACGCCATCTATCATCCCCTTGCTTCGGTCACAGAAGCGTTATCGCGGGGAAATGGGGCGGGAATGCGGAATGGACCGGGCCATTTCGGTCAAATTGAATTAACCAGGAATTAACTTCCCCAGATCTTTTTGACGTAATTCTCGGTCTCTTTGTAAGGTGGAATGCCTTTGTATTTCTTCACCGCACCGGGACCCGCGTTATAGGCGGCCAGAGCCAGACGCCAGGATTTGAACTTGCGGTACTGCTTGGCCAGATAGCGCGCGCCACCGTCCAAATTCTCATATGGATCAAGGGGATCGACACCAAGCTTGCGCGCGGTCGCGGGCATCAGTTGGGCCAGGCCAAGCGCGCCCTTGTGGGATTTGGCGGCGGGGTTCCAATTGGATTCCTGCTGCACCAGCCGCAAAAACAGATCTTCGGGAATATCATGACGCCGCGCCGCAGAGCGCGCCATCGCAAGGTATTCGCCTTTGTATTTCCCGGTATAGCGTTTTGACGAGAAGCTGAGTTCCGGTTTGAAATCCGGTTTCAGGCGGATCGAGTCGTTGTATTGAACCGTTGCGCGGGTATCCAGAACCTTGGTTTGGGACTTGAACAGATTGCGCTGACTGCGGGTCGAGAACAGGTCCCCGGCCAGCGCAACGTCACCGCAAACCAGTGCGGAAATGACAAAAACAATCGAAAGCCTGCGCATCCCCAGCAAACCTCGTCCCACCACAATCTTGCGATAATATAGCGATCTTGCTTTGAAATGAAACCCTTGCGGCAAAACCCTGCCCATAGGTGCCCGTCGGCGGCACCAAGTTATCCACCGCCCTTTGCTTCCCTCACCTTTGCGGGATGTATAGTCTGTCCCAAATGACCAATAGGATTCGCCCGGGCACCCGTCCGGCGCAACAATAAAGAGGGGATCCAAGTCGCATGGCCGGCTCAGTGAACAAAGTCATCATCGTGGGCAATCTGGGGCGCGACCCCGAGGTGCGCAGCTTCTCCAACGGCGGCAAGGTCTGCAACCTGCGGATCGCCACGTCGGAAAACTGGAAAGACCGCAACACCGGTGAGCGCCGCGAGCGTACCGAGTGGCATTCCGTGGCGATCTTCTCGGAGCCGCTGGCGCGCATCGCCGAGCAGTATCTGCGCAAGGGCTCCAAAGTGTATATCGAAGGCCAGCTGGAAACCCGCAAATGGCAGGACCAGTCCGGTCAGGACCGCTACACCACCGAGGTTGTGCTGCGTCCCTACCGCGGTGAGCTGACCCTGCTGGATTCGCGTGGCGAAGGCGGCGGTGGCGGCAACTATGGTGGCGGCCAGTCCGGTGGCGGCAACTACGGTGGCGGCTACGGCGGTGGCGGATATGACAGTGGCCCGCAGGGTGATCCCTATGGCGCGCCCTCGGGTGGTGGCGGCGGCCGCAGCCAGGCCCCGTCGCACAACATCGACGATGACGAAATCCCGTTCTGATCGCGGATTTCAGCGCAACAAAAAAGGCCTCCGAACTTCGGAGGCCTTTTCGTTTGGCTTGTTCTGATCCGGCTCAGGCAAAAAGCTCATGCGCCAGTTCCAAAGCGTCGACCAGCGTGTCGACCTCGGCCTCGGTGTTGTAGAGGCCAAAGGACGCGCGGCAGGTCGCGGTCACGCCCAGGTGCTCCATCAGCGGGCCGGCACAATGGTGCCCGGCGCGCACGGCCACGCCCTTCTTGTCCAGAATGGTCGAGATGTCATGCGCATGAGCTGCCCCTTCCAGCGTGAACGAGAAGATCGCCGCCTTGTCAGCGGTGGTGCCCTGCACGTTCAGCCAGTTGATCCCGGTCAGCCGCTCCAGCGCATAGTTGCGCAGGCCAGCCTCATGCGCGGCGATGTTGTCCATCCCCAGATCCATCATGTATTCCAGCGCCACGCCCAGCCCGATGGTCTGCACGATGCCCGGCGTGCCCGCTTCGAACTTCATCGGCGGATCATTGTAGATCACAGCGTCTTTCGACACTTCCTTGATCATGTCGCCGCCCCCGATGAAGGGGCGCATCTCGGCCATACGTTCGGGCCGGATGTAAATGGCACCCGAGCCGGACGGACCATAGAGCTTGTGACCGGTGATGGCATAGAAATCGCACCCGATGTCCTGAACATCGACCGGCATATGCACCGCGCCCTGCGAGCCGTCCACCAGCACCGGCACCCCCTTGGCATGGGCGCCCTGGGTGATCGCCTTGACGTCCACAACGGTGCCCAGCACGTTGGAGCATTGGGTGACGGCAACAAGCTTGGTCTTGGGGCCGATCGCATCGATCACCGCCTGCGGATCCAGGCTGCCGTCAGCGGCTACATCGACCCATTTCAGCACCACGCCCTGCCGTTCGCGCAGGAAGTGCCACGGCACGATGTTGGCATGGTGCTCCATGACCGACAGCACGATTTCTTCCCCGGCCTCAAACCGCGGCATGGCCCAGCCATAGGCAACCAGGTTGATCCCTTCGGTGGTGCCGGAATTCAGAACGATGTGGTCCTCATCCCCGGCGTTCAGAAAGCGCGCGATGATCCCGCGCACCGCTTCGTATTTCTCGGTCGCCAGATTGGACAGGAAATGCAGGCCGCGGTGAACGTTGGAATATTCTTCGGCATAGGCGCGGGTAATCGCATCGATCACCACCTGCGGCTTCTGTGCCGAAGCGCCATTGTCCAGATAAGTCAGCGGCTTGCCGTTCACCTGCCGCGACAGGATCGGGAAATCGGCGCGGATCTTTTCGACGTCATACATAAGACGGTCCTATCAGTGCACCCCCTGCGAGGGCGAGAAGAAGTGTCAGGGCCACGCCCAGGACAAGCAGTGATGCCACCAGTACACCCGCGGCCCGCCCCACCGAGTTCAGCCCGTGAGCCTGATCGATGAAATGGAGCAGAATGTACATCCCGTAAAGCATGGCCGCAAAATTCAGCAGCCCCGCCAGGGGCGGCATCAGCAGCAAGAGAAACAGCAAAAACGCCTGAAAAGCCACCTGCAGCAGGTTCAGCCAGACGATGACCGACATCACATCCAACAGACAGCCGCGGCCACCCAGCCATCCCCCCACAAGGTAAAGGGCATAGATGAACCCGATCTGCGCCCCGGCAACCATGGCGAAATAGACGCCCGGCGCGGTAAACAGCGCAGGCGTGCCCGGCAGCGGCGGCAGGATCAGGTTCTGCAGGCTCAGCAGCAGCGTGTTCAGCACCACGGCCAGAAAGAGCGCGGTCCAAAGCACCTCGCGGCTCAGGCGCAGGTCCAGCACACGGCGCCCGGCCTCGGCCGGGTTGCGGATGGTCTGCACTGCCAGATCGGACAGAAAGCCAGCATTCATCATGCGCGTCGATATCCTTCGATCAGACCGCTGATCCACACCCAGAAGAACAGCAGCACCCACAGCAGGCCCACGGCCTGTTGTGCGCCGCCAGGGCCGATGAACCCGGCCACAAGCCCATTCAGCAGGGCCAGCGGGCTGGCGGCCAGCAGGGCCCAGAACAGCGCAAGCCGGGCGTGCCAGCTGTCGCCCTGCCCTTTGAACAGCCGCATCACCATATGCGTCAGCCAGGCCAGCGCATACAGGATCAGCGGCAGAATGAAGACCAGCGCCAGAAGCGAGCCGCCCATCAGCATGTTCTGATCCTCGCCCTGCAGATGCGCCTGTCGTGACAGGGCCGGCAGGCGGGCAAAGAACATCAACACGCAGCCGCCCATCAGAAAGGCCAGCAGCCTGTCCTCACGCTGTCCCATAGCCAGAAGCCGCGCCACAACCCGGCGCGGCCCCCGGTAGGTCGCCACGATATCGGTTGTGACCGGCATCAGCGGCGCCGCGAAAGCCAGCCTTCCAGCCGCTCGACAATGTCTCCGGCCAGGCTGTCGTCTTCGATCTCTTCGACCGCTTCCGCCAGGAAGGCCAGCGTCAGCAGATCGGTGGCCACATCTGCGGGCACCCCGCGCGAGCGCAGGTAGAACAGAGCGGTTTCATCGATCGCGCCGCTGGTCGAACCATGCGAACAGGCCACGTCATCGGCATAGATTTCCAGCTCGGGCTTGGCCAGGAACTGGCTGTCGTCGTCCAGAAGCAGCGATTGGCTGATCTGGTAGCCATCGGTTTTCTGAGCGCCTTCCTTGACCAGGATCTTGCCCTGGAACACG
Organism: Paracoccaceae bacterium; assembly: GCA_022763485.1. Classification (GTDB taxonomy): domain Bacteria; phylum Pseudomonadota; class Alphaproteobacteria; order Rhodobacterales; family Rhodobacteraceae; genus Aliisedimentitalea. The sequence goes on from JALEGX010000156.1 coordinate 8,133, forward strand.
CCGGTTGCCCCGTTGCGCAGCACTTTCTTGAACACCTGACGGCTTTCACAGTTCACCGCATCATGGGTGATGAACACGGTGTCGTCGTGGTGGAAATCACCGTCACCAACACAGGCACCCGCGATATGGGCCACTGCATCATCGCCGGTCAATTCGATCACCGCCTCGTTGCGGGTCAGCACGCCGTTCACCGTGAGGGTGAAGGATTTGAATACCGATTCCGTCCCCAGACGTGCAAACATATGGGTCGCGGCACGGCGCTCATGATCCCGGCCCTGGGCCCGCACCAGATGCAGCTTGCCGGTGTCGGCAATGTCGATCTCCATGCATTTGTTGAAGCGCGACGCGGCGGGTCCGTTTTCCAGAATGGTGGCTTCCGCACCCGGTTCAACACGGATGACATGGTGCAGGATCGCGTCCGACGCCTCATTGGCGTGGATGTAGACCAGGCTGATCGGTTTCGACGGGGTTCCGGTCACATGGATAGCAACGCCATCGGTGGCAAAGGCCGTATTCAGCGCCGCCAGCGGACGCTCCACCGGGGTCTGACCCCGTGCTTCCAGAACACCATAAAGGTCCCTGGCCCAGTGGATGTCGGTGCAGCAGATGTCTTCCAGACGGTCGATCCGCACCCCTTCCAGGGTCAGGTCGTCGGACTGTTCGGCATCGAACACCCCATCCACGAAAACGATGCGCAGACGGTCCCGGTTGGAAAACATCGGCTCTTCGTCGTTGTGGAACACGGCGGCGGGCACCGCCTCCGCCTGCACCAACGTGTCAGGACGGGTGTATTTCCAGTATTCGTCACGGCGCGACGGCAGGCCCATGGTCTGGACCCGGGCCAGCGCGGCCTGACGCGCAGCGGTCAGGCAGCCGCCTTTGGGCAGTTCCAGCGCGCTCAGCCGCGCGTCGGTTGCCGTCTGCTTGAGCTCGGGAAGCGCCATTTACACCACCTCCGCCAGGATATCGGCATAACCGTTGTGTTCGACTTCCAGCGCCAGTTCCGGACCGCCGGATTTCACGATGCGGCCGTTTGCCATGATGTGCACGACGTCCGGTTTGATGTGGTCCAGCAGACGCTGATAGTGGGTGATCACCAGGAAGGACCGGCCCGCATCCCGCAGCGCGTTGACGCCTTCGGACACCAGTTTCATCGCGTCCACGTCCAGACCCGAGTCGGTTTCGTCCAGGATGCACATCTTGGGTTCCAGCATCGCCATCTGCAGGATCTCGTTGCGCTTCTTCTCACCACCCGAGAAGCCCACGTTGACCGGGCGCTTCAGCATCTCGGCGTCAATCTTCAGGGTCTTCGCCTTGGCGCGCACCTCTTTCAGGAAGTCGGCGGCGGACAGCTCATCCTCGCCGCGCGCCTTGCGCTGTGCGTTCACCGCGGTGCGCAGGAAGGTCATGTTGCCGACGCCCGGGATTTCAACCGGATACTGGAACGCCAGGAACAGGCCCGCCGCGGCGCGCTCTTCCGGCTCCAGGTCCAGCAGGTCCTCACCGTCCAGCGTTGCAGCGCCATCAGTCACTTCATAGCCATCACGACCGGACAGAACATAGGACAGGGTCGATTTGCCGGAACCGTTGGGGCCCATGATCGCGTGGACCTTGCCAGCCTCGACCGTCAGGTCGACACCCTTCAGGATTTGCTTGTCTTCTTCTTCAAGCTTGACGTGCAGGTTTTTGATTTCCAGCATTTTTCTCTCACTCTTCGATCTGTTTCGCGCGTGCCGATCAGGCCGCAGCTGCATGGGTTGGGGCGCAGGATCGCGCCGGAATGTCTTGTCGTGGATCCGGGCCGATGCGGTTACAGCCGTCAGTCCGGGAGCATCCCACGGGTGTTTTCAGTGGCGCAACATAGCCCGGCTTTGCGACCATGCCATGTGCGCCGGATTGCATGGCGCGTCAGCCCAGAACCACGGCGGTTCCGCTGGCCGACACCATGAGCATCGACTGGCCCACCACTTCGTAGTCCAGGTCGACGCCGACCACGGCGTTTGCGCCCAGGGCCCGGGCGCGGTCTTCCAGTTCGGCAAGGGCGGTTTCACGGGCGTCCTGCAACTTGCCCTCATAGGCACCGGACCGCCCACCGACGATATCGGTGATCGAGGCAAAGACGTCCCGGACGACATTGGCGCCCATGATCGCTTCGCCTACGACGATGCCCTTGTATTCGGCAATCTGGTAACCTTCGACATTGGGTGTGGTTGTTACGATCATGATTTTACTCCGAAAACATCCAGGGCGGCAGTTGATCCAGGTACCCGCCGGGCACCGTTTCATCGATCACGCCGCGGGCGACCAGGGCGTCCAGGCAGAACACCACCAGGTCATGACTGTTGAAGACGCCAGACGCGGCAAAGGCCAGCTGTTTGATCTGTTCATCCGTCCACTCGTCAATGGTTTCGGGGTTGCGGATATAGACCGCGTCCCCGTCCATCAGCTGGTTGCGGAACACCGGGTTGGCCATGCGACCGCGCTGGGAATTGCCGACTACCGTGGATTTGGAGAACATCAGCTTGTGCAGCACAAACCCCTGTTCGTGCAGTTCCACGTCCAGCGGCCCCCACAGCGGTTCGCCTTCATACATGCGATAGAACCGCACTTCGGGGATGGCGCAAACCGCATCCGAAAGCTTCTGACGACCGGATTGGAACACATCCAGTTCCCCGCCCTGAATGTCGATCTTCAGGACGTCGGGCTTGGGCAGCTCTTCGTCGTTCAGGTCATCCAGCGCGACCAGGTCCAGCTCAATCCCGTCGATCCCGTCCTTGTGCCAACCGGGCTTGCCCAGAAAGCTGACCGATTCCTTGCGGATCGGATAGAGCGAGCCCAGCCCGCTTTGCGGATGCGGATAGAACTTGCCCTTGCCGGCCTTGCCCACGGCACGTTGCAGGTAATGGGTCCCCGCTTGCGGGGTTTCCATCAGCGCGTCAAAGGCGGATTGCTCCGGCTCGAACCCCCAGACCTCGCAACCGCCCAGCTTTAGCAGACCGTCATAATCCGGTGTGTTGATCGGATTGGCCCCCACATCGGTGATGCGCAAGGGGCGCTCCGGCTGCAGCGCTTCGGTCAGAAAGGCAATCCGACGGGCCAGCATCCGCTGGCTGCGGCTTTCAGGCATCTGTTCGTTCATCCGTCCTGCCTCTGCTTGCGGCGCCAGCCCATCCAAAGCTCGAACGCCCCATAGAGCACGCCAAAGATCGCCGCGACCGGCCAGACCTGTTTCAGCGTCTCCAGAGACACCGATCCCAGCTGCGTCCACGCCATCCCGGCAGCAAAAACCGGCACGGCCAGAAGCACTTTCAACAGTGTCAGCTTGTACACCTGGTTCATTGTCTGCTCCGTTCTGGTGCAATCGGATGCAACATCACAGTCCCCGGAACACAAAGCGCTGCAACAGCCGCGACACGGCCCAGCCCGCGATGGCACCAAGGCCGATCCACAGCACCGGGTGCAGGAAGTCCTTGGGGTTCAGGTTGACCCAGATCACCCCAAGCAATCCCCCCAGCACCGGAAGCGCAAAAGGAAGGAAATTCTGCAACTTACGCTTCATCTTTCACTCCTGATCCAGAGAGATTGCAACGCCGCCTGCTTACCCGACCGAGCCTTCCAGCGAGATCGCGACCAGCTGTTGGGCTTCCATGGCGAATTCCATCGGCAGCGCTTGCAGCACTTCCTTGCAGAACCCGTTGACCACCAGCGCCACGGCCTCTTCTTCGTCCATCCCGCGCGACCGGCAGTAGAACAGCTGATCATCGTCCACCTTTGAGGTGGTCGCCTCATGCTCCACTCGGGCCGAGTTGTTCTTGACCTCGATATAGGGAACCGTGTGCGCGCCGCATTTGTCACCGATCAGCAGGCTGTCACATTGGGTGTAGTTGCGCCCGTTCTTGGCTTTCGGGTGCATCGAAACCAGACCACGATAAGTGTTCTGCGCCTTGCCCGCGCTGATGCCTTTGGACACGATGCGCGATTTTGTGTTCTTGCCCAGGTGCACCATCTTGGTGCCGGTGTCGGCCTGCTGCATGTTGTTGGCGATGGCGATCGAGTAGAATTCGCCCTGGCTTTCCTCACCGCGCAGGATGCACGAGGGGTACTTCCAGGTCACGGCCGATCCGGTTTCCACCTGGGTCCACATCACCTTGGAGCGGTCGCCCCGGCAGTCGGCGCGCTTGGTCACGAAGTTATAGATGCCGCCCTTGCCGTTTTCATCGCCCGGATACCAGTTCTGGACGGTGGAATACTTCACCTCGGCGTCTTCTTCGACGATGATCTCAACCACGGCGGCGTGCAGCTGTGCGGTATCACGCTGGGGCGCGGTACAGCCTTCCAGATAGGACACGTAGCTGCCCTTGTCCGCGATGATCAGGGTGCGTTCGAACTGGCCGGTGTTTTCCGCGTTGATGCGGAAATAGGTCGACAGCTCCATCGGGCAGCGCACGCCCGGCGGCACATAGACGAAGGACCCGTCCGAGAACACGGCAGAGTTCAGCGTGGCATAGAAGTTGTCCGAAACCGGCACGACCGAGCCGAGGTATTTCTTGACCAGCTCAGGGTGTTCCTTGATCGCTTCGGAGATCGAGCAGAAGATGACGCCCGCCTTTTTCAGCTCCGCCTGGAAGGTGGTGCCAACGGACACGGAGTCGAACACCGCGTCCACGGCTACCTTGCGGCCCTCGGCCGGGGCGTTTTCCGCGCCTTCGACACCGGCCAGGATCATCTGTTCCTTCAGCGGGATGCCCAGCTTTTCATAGGTCGCCAGCAGCTTCGGATCGACCTCGTCCAGCGACTTGGGCTTCTCTTCCATGCTCTTGGGGCGCGCATAATAGTAGATGTCCTGAAAATCGATCTCAGGATAGTTCACCATCGCCCAGTCGGGCTCTTCCATCTTGCTCCAGCGTTCGAATGCGGCCAGACGCCATTCGGTCATCCATTCGGGCTCGTCATTCTTGTCGTAGATCAGGCGCACGATATCGGGGTTCACGCCCTTGGGCGCGTATTCCATCTCGATCTCGGTTTCCCAACCGTACTTGTAGGCACCGCCCACTTCGCGCACGGCGTCCACGGTTTCCTGATCGACGCCTTCCTTGACTTGTGTCTGGTCCAAAGCGGCCATGTCCATCTCCTGCATTCACGCCACGCGGGCGTGATGTTTCTTTTCTTTCGCGAGCCACGTTTCCGCAAAACGCAGCACATCTGTTTGTGTGGTATCCGGCCCCAGCGATACGCGGATCGCGCTGGAGGCCGTGCCTTCATCAAATCCCATTGCGGTCAGAACCGCGCTGGCGCGCACCTTCCCCGAGGAACAGGCGCTGCCGGCGCTGACCGCAAAACCAGCAAGGTCCATCTGCATCACCTGCGTTTCGCCCTTCCACCCGGGCCGCACGATGCAGGACGTGTTTGGCAAACGCCGCTGATCTTTGCCGACAAAAATAGTATGTTTCGAACCGGCCACAAGGGCGTTCTCAAGCATATCGCGCAGTTGGGCCACTTCGTCCCACGCGCCATTGTCCAGATCGCGGGCCGCGGCCTCGGCCGCTGCGCCGAAACCGGCGATGCCGATAACGTTTTCAGTTCCCGACCGGCGGCCCATTTCCTGTCCGCCGCCGCGAATCTGCGCCGCAAGGTCCGTGCCACGTTTGATCACCAGCGCGCCGATCCCCTTTGGTCCGCCCAGCTTGTGGGCCGAAATCAGCGCCATCTGCGCACCGGACCAGTTGAAGGCGAAGGGGATCTTGCCGAATGCCTGCGTGGCATCGGTCACCGCCAGCCCGTCGGGCAGCTTCTGGATGATCCCGGTTTCAGAGTTGGCAACCTGCAGGACAGACGCGGCGGGGTTGGACACATCGACCTGCCCGCTATCGGCAACCTCCAGATCCTCGGCAATCCAGGCGCGGACCGCATCATGTTCGATGGCCGATCCCAGCAGTTGCCGACCGCCACAGGCCAGCGCCGCACCTTCGGTCGCCCCGGAGGTAAAGATCACGTCGGCCCCATCCGCCCCAAACGCGGTGGCAATCTGGGCCCGCGCGCGTTCGATCAGCCCCTTGGCCAGACGGCCCTCGGCATGAACGGAGGACGGGTTCCCACAGATATCCATCGCGGCAATCATCGCCTCGCGCGCTTCAGGACGAAGCGGCGCCGTGGCATTATGATCGAGGTAAACGCGTTTCATGGATACACCTTTTTGATGACACGGCACGATGCGCGCGCCATACGCCTGCCTTCCTTATTCGTCCACCACAGAAAACAGGCTGGGCACTGCCGGACACGGGGCCAAGTCGTTCTTGATCACATCCGAAAGCCGCGTCTGATGCAGGAACACATAGACATGCGCGCTCAGGCTTTCCCACAACCGGTTGGTCAGGGATTGGGCCCGGCTGCCGGACGCACCGCCGGAGGCGCCGGCCCCCTTGTGCATCGCGTCGACCGTTTCATCGACCGCAGACAGGATATCGACAACGCGGATATCCGAGGCCGGACGGGCCAGCCGATACCCCCCACCGGGGCCACGCACGGATTCCACCAGCTCGGCCCGGCGCAGCTTGACGAAAAGCTGTTCCAGATAAGGAAGCGAGATGTCCTGCCGCTTGGAGATTTCACCCAGCGCAACAAGCTTGTCGGTGGGCTGCAGGGCGATATCGGCAAGCGCAACCATCGCGTAGCGGCCTTTCGTTGACAATTTCATCCCGTTTTTCTCCAGATCGGCTTGGTGTTGCGCGAAATCATTGACCTAGACCGCATCAGTGCGTATCTGACGCTGAAGGCGCTCACCCATGTCAGCGCCCCTGTTTAGAACCGTTCTAAGGTAGCCAATTAAATTCGTCAAGAATGATCTGGCACCTGTGAAAATAACGAGAGTAGGACCCACCGACCAATGCCCGAGGTCATCTTTCCCGGACCCGAAGGCCGTCTCGAAGGCCGCTATCACCCCCAAAAGGAAAAAGACGCCCCCATCGCCATCGTGCTGCATCCGCATCCGCAGTTCGGCGGAACGATGAACAACAAGGTCGTCTACAACCTGCACTATGCCTTCTACAACATGGGCTTCACGGTGCTGCGTTTCAATTTCCGCGGCGTTGGGCGCAGCCAGGGTGAATACGATCAAGGGGTCGGTGAGCTCAGCGATGCCGCCTCGGCTCTGGACTACCTGCAGTCGATGAACAGCAACTCCAAGCATTGCTGGGTTGCGGGCTTTTCGTTCGGTGCATGGATCGGGATGCAGCTGCTGATGCGTCGGCCGGAAATCACCGGCTTCATCAGCGTGTCGCCCCCGGCGAACATGTATGACTTCTCCTTCCTGGCGCCCTGCCCGTCTTCGGGTCTGATCATCAATGGCACCTCGGATCGGGTTGCCCCGCCGGCGGACACCACCACGCTGGTGAACAAGCTGCACGAGCAGAAGGGCATCACCATCACCCATCAGGAAATCGAAGGCGCCGATCACTTCTTCCAGGGCGACCACATGGACACGATGATCGGCAATGTCACCGGTTATGTGAAACAGCGCCTGACCGAGAACACCCGCTAAGATGGGAACGATCGAAACGCTGGCCGCCAAGCTGGCCGAAGACACGTTGAAGGTCATGGACGCCACGGGCGAAGAGCGGCTTTATGTGGAGGTCGGCAATGTGCTGGCCGCCGCATCGCAATCGCTGGAAGAAGCCTTTCTGACCGAAGTCCGGGTCCGTCTTGCCGAACGCACCGCGCGGCGTTTCCTGAACAAGAAGATCGCGGCCGTGAAAGCGGCCGCCGAAGCCGCAAAGGGCCAGGCTTGACCGCCCGGCTGGACGCGCAGATCCGCTTTCTGCTGGAAGCGGATCGCCTGAAATCCGTTGATCGCGCCAATCTGCTTCTGGACGGATCCCGCCCCGAAAACTCTGCCGAGCACAGCTGGCACCTTGCGCTTTACGCGCTGGTTCTTGCCCCGCTTGCCGATCCCGGCGTTGACGTGTTGCGCGCCGTGCGGATGCTGATGCTGCACGATCTGGTCGAAATCGACGCGGGCGATCACCCCATCCATCTGGACCATGACTGGGACGCCGTTGCCCGGGCAGAAGAGGCCGCAGCCCTGCGGTTGTTCGGCCTGCTGCCACCCGATCAGGCACAGGCGCTTCTGGCGCTGCGCGCAGAGTTCGAAGCGGCAGAAACGCCCACGGCACAATTTGCAAAAAGGCTGGACCGCTGCCAGCCCATTTTCCAGACGCTTTGCGCGGATGCCCCTGTGGCCGAGCACGTCGACATCGTGATCGGCAATCTGGATGGCGGGCGCGCCGCCTCTCTGGCGCAAGAGTTCCCCGCAGCCTATGCCCACGCCGAACACCTGCTGGGCCGCGCCAACGCGGTCGACACCTCCGGCCTTACCCAGCGGCTGGCGCTGCTGAATGAGGCGGACAAGCTGAAGCTGGTGGTGCGCGCGTCGAAACTGGCGGATGGATCACGGCGCGAAAACTCGGCCGAGCACAGCTGGCACATCATGCTCTTTGCCATGATCCTGCAGGAATATGCCGAGGCCGGGGTCTCGATCGACCGCGTGCTGACCATGCTGTTGCTGCATGATCTGGTCGAGATCGACGCCGGGGATAATCCGATCCACGGACAGGTGGATCATGCCGCGGTCGAGGCGCTGGAAAAAGCCGCCGCCGATCGTCTGTTTGGTCTGCTGCCCCCCGATGAGGGCCAAGGCCTGCGCGCCCTGTGGGAAGAGTTCGAAGCGGCCGAAAGCCCGGACGCGGTCTTTGCCAAGGCCATCGACCGGATTCAGGTGCCAATCACCAACCTGGCAAATGGCGGCGGCACCTGGACGGAATACCGCGTCACGCTTGAACAGCTTGAGGCCCGCGTCGGCACCAAGGTCAGCCTGGGCGCTCCGGACGTGTGGGACTGGCTGCGTCCGCAATTGCACGCCCATTTCGCCGTCATCTGACCGACGATCAGGCGACCTCGCGACATGCCCGAAAATCCTTCAGGCATGTCGCATCGCGTGTCGCAAAATGGGCTGTATCCGGTTTCTGATTTCCGCTAGGCATTGCCACGTGTTCCCCAGCAGCGGGCGGTCAAACGGAGACGATCATGCCGGTCCACTATATCTACTTGTTCATCGCCGTGGCTGCGGAAACCATCGGGACCAGCGCCCTGCAGGCCAGCCAGCAGTTCACCCGGCTGGTGCCATCGCTGATCGTGGTAATCGGCTATGGATTCGCGTTCTACTTCATGGGGCTGGCGCTGAAATACATGCCGGTGGGCATCGTCTATGCCATCTGGTCCGGTCTGGGCATCGTGTTCATCGCGGCCATCGGTTTCGTCGTGTTCGGCCAGAAACTGGACCTTCCGGCGATCATCGGATTGGCGATGATTCTGAGCGGGATCCTGGTGATCCACATCTTTTCCAACAGTTCCGGGCACTGATCCGCGCGCTGCGGCGCAATCCTGACGCAGGAATGTATTTTCTCTGGTCAATCCCGGCCCGACAGGATATGCGCGCGTCAACTCCCTTACAAAGGCTGACCAAATGGATCTGCGCAACATTGCGATTATTGCTCACGTTGACCACGGCAAGACAACGCTGGTGGATGAGCTGCTGAAACAATCCGGTGCCTTTCGTGAAAACCAGGCTGTCGCCGAACGGGCCATGGACAGCAACGATCTGGAACGCGAACGCGGCATCACCATCTTTGCCAAACCCACCTCGGTGGAATGGAAAGGCACCCGTATCAACATCGTGGACACCCCCGGCCACGCCGACTTTGGCGGCGAGGTTGAGCGGATCCTGAGCATGGTGGACGGTGTTGTTCTGCTGGTGGACGCCGCCGAAGGCCCGATGCCGCAGACCAAGTTCGTGACCTCCAAGGCGCTGGCTCTGGGCCTGCGTCCGATCGTGGTGCTGAACAAGGTCGACAAGCCCGACGCGGAACCCGATCGTGCGCTGGACGAATGCTTTGACCTGTTCGCCTCGCTGGACGCCAATGATGACCAGCTGGACTTCCCGCATATGTACGCCTCGGGCCGCAACGGCTGGGCCGATCATGAACTGGACGGTCCGCGCAAGGATCTGCACGCGCTGTTCAACCTGATCGTGAACCACGTTCCCGAACCGAAACAGATCAAGCGTCAGGACGAAGACTTCCGCATGCTGGCCACCACCCTGGGCGCTGACCCCTTCGTGGGCCGCATCCTGACCGGTCGTGTCGAAAGCGGCACCCTGAAAGTGGGCGCCACCGTTCAGGCCCTGTCCCGCATCGGCCAGAAGATCGAACAGTTCCGTGTGACCAAGATCCAGGCCTTCCGCGGTCTGGCCCAGCAGGACATCGAAGAAGCCCAGGCGGGTGACATCGTGTCGATCGCCGGCATGGCAAAGGCCACCGTGGCAGACACCATCTGTGCCCTGGCCGTGGATGAACCGCTGGACGCCCAGCCGATCGATCCGCCGACCATCACCGTGACCTTCGGCATCAACGACAGCCCGCTGGCCGGTCGTGACGGCAAGAAAGTGCAGTCGCGCGTCATCCGCGACCGTCTGTACAAGGAAGCCGAATCCAACGTCGCCATCAAGATCGAAGACACGCCCGGCGGCGAAGCCTTCGAGGTCTCGGGCCGTGGCGAATTGCAGATGGGCGTTCTGATTGAAAACATGCGCCGCGAAGGCTTCGAGCTGTCGATCTCGCGTCCGCAGGTGATCATGCGCGAAGAAAACGGCGTCCGCATGGAGCCGGTCGAAGAAGCCACCATCGACGTGGATGACGAATTCTCCGGCGCCGTGATCGAAAAGCTGACCGGTGCGCGCAAGGGTGAGCTGGTTGAAATGCGCCCGGCCGGTGCAGGCAAGACCCGCATCATCGCCCATGTGCCGTCGCGCGGCCTGATCGGCTATCACGGCGAATTCCTGACCGACACCCGCGGCACCGGTGTTCTGAACCGCGTGTTCCACGGCTGGACCCCGCACAAGGGTGCCATCCCGGGCCGTCGGGCCGGTGTTCTGATCTCGATGGAGAACGGCCAGTCGGTCGCCTATGCGCTGTGGAACCTCGAAGAGCGCGGCAAGATGATGATCGGCGCACAGGCTGACGTCTATACCGGCATGATCATCGGTGAGCATTCGCGTGACAACGATCTGGAAGTGAACCCGCTGAAGGGCAAGAAGCTGACCAACGTGCGCGCCTCCGGCTCGGACGAAGCGGTGCGCCTGACCACGCCGATGACCCTGTCGCTGGAAGAGGCGATTGCCTATATCAACGACGACGAACTGGTCGAAGTGACGCCCAACAACGTGCGTCTGCGCAAGCGCTATCTGGACCCGCATGAGCGCAAGCGGATGGCCAAGAGCGCCAGCTGATAGAAAACCAAAGGCCCGAAGCTGTTGCTTCGGGCCTTGTCTTTTGCGCCCTCCGGTCCCCGACCTCACGCAGGCTGGAAGGTTTCGATCCGCGCTTCCGTTGCCGTGTAGGTACAGAAACTGCCGGGCGGCACGGCCTCCCAATCATCCCCGGTGTGCAGGGGTTCTGACACCACCATCCGGCCGTCCTCACTCTGGCGGCTGTACACCGTTGGAGCGCGATCATCTGAGGCATAGCGTACTGCGTACAACACCTGACCACAGCTGAACGCCGCGCCGATCCGCATATGGGGCGTCGCGCCATACTCTCGGCTGAGCGCCTCCAGCCGCCCAACCGCACGCTGCATCGCACCTTTGGGGTTCTCATAAAGACCTTCGGAAATAGCGATCAGAAACAGCACCTCGCTGTCTGTTGCGCCCTTGCGGTGCTGGTAGAGGTCATCGGGGATCAGCATGTCGGCATGTTTTCGGAAGCGTTCGAATCCGCCGACCTGGCCATTGTGCATGAACGACCAGCACCCGCTGGCAAAGGGATGACAGTTGTTGCGGCTTGTCGCCGTTCCGGTGGATGCGCGCACATGCGCCAGAAACAGCCCCGAGCGCACCTGATGGGTGATCGAACGCAGGTTCGGGTCAGACCAGGCCGGATAGGTATCACGATAGAGACCTGGCTCGGCCCTGTCACCATACCAGGCAATGCCGAAGCCATCCGCATTGGTGGGTGTCTTGCATTCATGCGCATTGATCGATTGTGCGATCAGCGAATGTTCCGGCTTGCTCACGATCTCGTCCAGAAAGACCGGCGCACCGATATAGGCGGCCCAACGGCACATGGCTCGTCTCCTTGATGCGCCCAGTCCCGGAACGCCGATGAGTTTTGTGGTGTTGGAGAAGATCCATAAATGAAAAAAGGGCCGCACGAAACGCGCAACCCTGTCTTCCGTTTTGCACAATTGCGTGCGCGGGCGCGAAAGCCGCTTATTCGGTGGTTTCCACCACCATCAGTTCCCGCTCGGATGCGCCGCGCGCGTGGTTCAGCGCCGCCTGATAGTCGTCCGAGTGATAGCAATCCACCGCCGCTTCGACACTGGGGAATTTGGCCACCACATTGCGGGGGCGTTCATTGCCCTCCAGTTGCACGAAACGTCCGCCCCGTGCGATGAAAGTGCCGCCGTGCTTGGCAACCGCTGGCCCGGCCAGCTCTGCATATTTCTGATACGCCTCGGCATCGGTGACGGTTACATGTGCGATCCAAAGTGCCGGCATCTGGCCCTCCTGTTGTCTGGTCTCTGCGGTAGTCTAGTGAATTCGCCGCAAAGACCAATCAATTTTTGACCAAATGGTCAGCCAGCGATCACCGCCTCTGCCGCTTTGATCGCGGCCTCGGCGTTGGAGGCATCCTTGCCGCCGCCCTGGGCCATGTCCGGACGGCCACCGCCGCCCTTGCCACCCAGCTCGACCACGGCCGCCTTGACCAGATCCACCGCCGACACGCTGTCGGTCAGATCCTTGGTCACGCCAGCCGCCACGGCCGCCTTGCCGCCGGTATCGGCGATCAGCAGCACTGCGCCCGAGCCCAGGCGTTCCTTGTGCTCATCAATCAGCGCAGGCAGATCGCGCCCCGACACGCCGGACAGCGATTGAGCCAGGAACTTGACCCCGTTCACGTCGCGCGCCTCGGCGCCACCGCCCTGCCCGGCGCCACCGGCCATGGCCAGTTCACGCCGCAGGGATGCGACTTCGTTCTGCAACGCCTTACGCTCATCCATCAACGCCTTGACCCGGTCCACGACCTCGGCCGGTTGCGCCTTGAGCATACCGCTGACATCCGCCATCCGGCCCGCTTCGCGCGACAGATGCTCAAAGGCTGCCGCCCCGGTCAGCGCTTCGATCCGGCGCACGCCCGCGCTGCTGGCGCTGTCGCCCAGCAGAACGAAGGTACCGATATCGCCGGTCTGCTTCACATGGGTGCCGCCGCACAGTTCGAGCGACCACGTCATGCCGTCCTGCCCCTTGCCGGTCTCGGCACGGCCCATCGACACGACACGCACCTCATCGCCGTATTTTTCGCCAAACAGCGCCTGCGCACCAATGGCGCGGGCGTCGTCCGGGGTCATGATCCGGGTTTCGACGGTCGAGTTCTGGCGGATGAAGCGGTTCACGTCGGCGGCGACCTTCTCCAGCTCTTCGCCGCTCAGGGCCTTGGAGTGGCTGAAGTCGAAACGCAGACGGTCATCCGCATTCAGCGAGCCGCGCTGCGCCACATGATCGCCCAGGGTCTCGCGCAGCGCTTCGTGCAGCAGGTGGGTGGCCGAGTGGTTGGCGCGGATTGCGGTACGGCGGGCGTGGTCCACCTCCAGCTCGACCGGATCGCCGTTGGCGATCGCGCCGCGTTCCACGGTGACCTTATGCGCGTAGACCTTGCCATCGGCAAACTTGCGGGTGTCTTCGACCAGAGCGACCTCATCGCGGTTCTCCAGACGGCGGATCACGCCGGTGTCGCCAATCTGGCCCCCGGATTCGCCATAGAAAGGCGTCTGGTTCACGATGATCCAGCCGCTGCCGCCCTCTTCGATCTTGTCGACCATGGCGCCGTCCACAACCAGAGCGGCCACCTGACCTTCGGCCTTTTCGGTGTCATAGCCCAGGAAGTCGGTGGCACCGGCGGCATCGATCACGTCAAACCAAACAGCATTGTCCGCCGCGTCGCCCGAGCCCGCCCAGGCGGCGCGCGCCTTGGCCTTCTGTTCGGCCATCGCGGCATCAAACCCGTCGGTGTCCACGGTCCGGCCCTTTTCGCGCAGCGCGTCCTGGGTCAGGTCCAGCGGGAAGCCATAGGTGTCATAAAGCTTGAACGCCGCCTCACCCGACAGCGGGGCGTCCTCAGCCAGACCGGACAGCTCATCATCCAGCAGTTTCAGACCACGATCCAAGGTCTGCTTGAAGCGGGTTTCTTCCAGCAGCAGCGTCTCTTCGATCAGCGCCTGCGCCTGGCCCAATTCGGCGTATTGCGCGCCCATCTGTTGCACCAGTGCAGGCACCAGACGGTGCATCACCGGATCCTTGGCGCCCAGCAAATGCGCGTGGCGCATGGCCCGACGCATGATGCGGCGCAGCACGTAACCGCGCCCGTCGTTCGACGGCATCACCCCATCAGCGATCAGGAAGGAGGTCGAGCGCAGGTGGTCCGCGATCACCCGGTGGTGCACGTTCTTGTCACCATAAGGATCCACGTTGGTGGCATCCGCGCTGGCCTCGATCAGCGATTTGAACAGATCGGTGTCATAGTTGTCATGGCTGCCCTGCAGCAGCGCGCCAATCCGTTCCAGCCCCATGCCGGTGTCGATGGACTGCATGTCCAGATCAACCATGGAACCGTCTTCGAACTGCTCGTTCTGCATGAAAACGATGTTCCAGATCTCGATGAAGCGGTCACCGTCTTCCTCGGGCGAGCCCGGAGGGCCACCCCAGATGTGGTCGCCGTGATCATAGAAGATCTCGGTACACGGACCGCAGGGACCGGTGGGGCCCATCTGCCAGAAGTTGTCGGAGGTGGCGATGCGGATGATCCGATCCTCGGGCACGCCGACCTTCTTCCAGATCTCGAAGGCTTCGTCATCGGTGTGATAGACGGTGGTGTAAAGCTTGTCCTTCGGGATCCCGAACTCTTTGGTGATCAGCTCCCAAGCAAAAGGGATCGCTTCGTGTTTGAAGTAATCGCCAAAGCTGAAATTCCCCAGCATTTCAAAGAACGTATGGTGCCGCGCGGTGTAGCCCACATTGTCCAGGTCATTGTGCTTGCCCCCGGCGCGTACGCATTTCTGCGAGGTGGTCGCGCGGCTGTAGTCGCGGGTTTCGACCCCGGTGAACAGGTTCTTGAACTGCACCATCCCCGAGTTGACGAACATCAGCGTCGGGTCATTGCGCGGAACCAGCGGGCTGGAGGCGACAACCTCGTGCCCCTGTTTGGCAAAATAGTTCAGAAAGGTGGAGCGGATGTCGTTGAGCGTCGGCATTCTCGGGTCTCGTCACGGGCTGGAATTCAGCGGTTCCGAACCGGTTTATCCCGCTGCAGGGGTGCTGTCCACAGGGCGAATGCGCCCGTTGCGCGGCAAATGCGGCACTGCGAAAGCGAAAGCCAAACGGGGCGGCCCTGACTGGGCCACCCCGCTGTGATCTTGTCCCGCTGTCAACCTGGCCGCTTGGCCCGGCCTCACGCTTCCAGGATGTCGTCATCCTGCCCCTGATCGGGGCGCTCGAAGTCCAGCCCATGCGCGGCCCGGATCTTGTCTTCGATATCCAGCGCGATGCTGCTGTTCTCCCGCAGGAAGGTCTTGGCGTTCTCGCGGCCCTGGCCGATGCGTTCGTCGCCGTAGCTGTACCAGGCACCGGATTTGTTCACCACGCCAGCCTTGACGCCCAGGTCAAGAAGCTCCCCCATCTTGGAGATGCCTTCGCCATACATGATGTCGAACTCAACCTCCCGGAACGGCGGAGCCACCTTGTTCTTCACCACTTTCACGCGGGTTGCGTTACCCACCACTTCATCCCGGTCCTTGATGGCACCGATGCGGCGAATATCCAGACGCACCGACGAGTAGAACTTCAGCGCGTTGCCACCTGTGGTGGTTTCAGGGCTGCCGAACATGACGCCGATCTTCATCCGGATCTGGTTGATGAAGATCACCATGCAGTTCGAGCGGCTGATCGAGCCGGTCAGCTTTCGCATCGCCTGGCTCATCAGGCGGGCCTGGACGCCCACGCTGGAATCGCCCATGTCCCCTTCCAGTTCGGACTTGGGGGTCAGAGCGGCAACCGAGTCCACAATAACCATGTTCACAGCGCCGGAACGCACCAGCGTATCAGTGATCTCAAGTGCCTGTTCGCCGGTGTCGGGCTGCGAGATCAGAAGCTCATCCAGATCGACGCCCAGTTTCTGTGCATACTGCGGGTCCAGCGCGTGTTCGGCATCGACGAAAGCGCACACACCGCCCTTTTTCTGCTGCTCGGCCACACAATGCAGGGTCAGCGTGGTCTTGCCCGAGCTTTCAGGGCCGTAGATTTCGACGATGCGGCCCATCGGCAGACCGCCAATGCCAAGCGCGATATCCAGCCCCAGCGAGCCGGTCGAACTTGCCTCGATCTCTTTCTGGGCGTTACCGTCGCCCATCTTCATGATCGACCCTTTGCCGAATTGCCGTTCGATCTGCGCCAGGGCGCTGTCGAGCGCCTTCTGCTTGTCGCCGCTCTTTTTGCTGTTCATGCTCAGAAGATCCGCCATTGTCCCGTTTGCCTTCCTTATTGTCACACCCGCAGGCGGGCGGCAATCACTGCTTTGTTCTCCTCTTGTTCTTTATGAGATCAAAAAGAGAACATTTCAATCAAAATTTTCCATAGCTTTACTCTTTCGCATTTGTGTTAAAGAGTGGTTATTACAGGCAAGGCACCCGGAACTTGCCGCAGGAACTGATGATAAATGCTTGCTTTCCATAAAGAAAAACTGGTCATTCTGGCCGTACCCAAGACCGGCACAACGGCCTTGCACACCGCCCTTCAAGCCCGTGCCGACATGGTGATCAAGGATCCTCCGGAACTCAAACATGCCCCCGTTTATCGATACAACAGGTTCATCCGACCGATGTTCGAACGGGTTTGCGGTACGGAAATGGAAACCGTTGCGGTGATGCGGGAACCTGTCAGCTGGCTGGGCAGCTGGTATCGGTACCGCCAGCGTCCTTTCATGCAGGGAAAACCGAACGCCACCCATGGCATTTCCTTTGACGACTTCGTGCGCGCCTATGTGAAAGGCAACAAGCCCGGCTTTGCCAATGTCGGAAGCCAGGCCAAGTTTCTGGCGCCACAGCCCAACGGCACCGCAATCACCCATCTGTTCCGCTATGAAGACCCGGACGCCCTGCACTCTTTCCTGGAGGATCGTCTGCACATGAAGATCGAAACCCGGCGTGAAAACGAATCTCCGAAGATGGCGCTTGCCCTGTCGCCTGAGACCGAAGCGGTCCTGCGCCGCAAATGTGCCGAAGAGTTCGACCTTTATGACAGCCTGAGCTGACGATTTCAGACACCGCTAATTCAGCTGCGCCCCGACGGTTTCGGTCAGCTGCGCCAGGGAAAACGGCTTGGGCAGGAAGACGGAATTCGTGACATGAGCGTCTGCCTCGCCGAAGGCGCCCTCGGCATAGCCGGAGATGAAGACCACAGCGACGTCCGGACGGTCCTTGCGGGCCTCGCGTACCCAGCTGGGCCCATCCATGCCCGGCATCACCACATCGGTGACGAAGACATCGACATTGAGCCCCGGATCCTGAAGCGTTTTCAGTGCATCCTCGGCCGATTCCGCCTCCAGAACCGTGTAGCCCCGCATCCGCAGCGCGCGTGAGGCAAAGGCACGAACCGGTGCCTCATCCTCAACCAGAAGCACAACACCATCGCCCCGGCAGGGCGCGGGCTCAGCACTGGCAGGCACATCAGCCGGCGCCTCCATCTCCACCGGGTCGCACGTAGGCAGGAACAGGGTGAACTGGCTGCCCTGCCCCGGCACCGAATCCACGAAGATGAAACCGCCTGTCTGCTTGATGATGCCATAGGCCGTCGACAGGCCAAGCCCCGTGCCATCGCCTGTCCGTTTCGTGGTGAAGAAGGGCTCAAAGATTTTCTCCTGAACCTCGGCAGGAATGCCCGTGCCCTCATCCGTCACCTTGACCGCCACATATTCCCCCTTCGGAACGGTGGCCCGGTCCCTCTGCAAGGGCTGTTCCAGCGTCAGGATCTCTGTCTGAATGCGGATTTCCCCCCCGTCCGGCATCGCGTCCCGCGCATTGACCACGAGGTTCACCAGCACCTGCTCCAGTTGCCGTTTGTCGGCGCGGATGGGGCGCAGCACCGGGTCATGGCTGAGCGTGAGCGAGACCTTCTCCCCAACCAGTCGGTTGAGCAGATGGGTCAGGTCCGACAGCGTGTCGCGCAGATCAAGCACCTCCAGGCACAGGGTCTGTTTGCGTGAGAACGCCAGCAGCTGCCCCACAAGCGACGCGGCGCGATTGGCGTTTTCATTGATCTGCACCAGATCGCCGTAATCCTGGTCCCCCTGGTCGTGACGCAGCAGCAGCAGATCACAATGCCCTGAAATAGCGGTCAGCAGATTGTTGAAATCATGGGCTATTCCCCCGGCCAGCTGTCCAATGGCCTGCATTTTCTGGCTCTGGACGAACTGCGCCTCCAGCGTTTTCAGCTCTGTCGCATCGTTCAGCACGGCGATCAGCTCCACCTCACCATCCGTCACAACCGGGCTGAGCGTGACCTGCACATGCAGGTCCTTGTCCTCACGTTTCAGGCGCAGGAATTCGGTGTTCTGCGTGCTGTCCTGGGCGGCGGTTTCCCTGAGCCAATCCTGAACGGGCCGTCCCATCCCATCCAGAACCTGACCCAGATGCATCCCACGTTCCAGCGTATCACCAAGCAGCTTGCGCGCCGCCGAATTGGCCACGATCAGCGCCCCTTCACGGTTCAGACGCAGAAGCGGCACCGGAACGCTTTCGATTTCGGCGAACTGTCTGGCCTTGCGGCCCTGTTCCAGCGGGATCAGGAACAGCTCACGCCGTCCACAGGACATCGGCGTTTCCCAGACCACCACCTCAACCGCGCCACCCTTTGTCTGCAGCGTGTTGACCTGACCCGAGCGTACCACCGGGGCGCGAAAAAGTGTCTCCAGCGCCTTGACGCGGTGGCCCACAAGTTCCCGCGCGGCGTGGTTCATGAACAACACCGTGCCGGAGCGGCCCGCCGTCACCATCGGCAAAGGCGCATGTTCGGAATGCAGCCCCATCGTGTCCACCGCGGTCAGATCTTCAATCCGCCACAGGAAATTCTCTGCCCCCAACATATGGGCCCCGATCCGCACGTGCCCATTGCGGGTCACCACATCTTCGCGCGCGGCCCCGTCTTGCAGCGCCTTCGCCTGTATTCGCAGCAGCACCGCAGAGGGGTTTACGAAGATCGATCGCAAGCTGGCCGCGAGCGTATCGGCATCCTGTGCCTGAAACCGGTCCCGCGCGGCCCGGTTGCGCACGTGAATCGCGCCGTCCGAATGGGCAACAAAGGCCGGGGCGGAATCATTGGCGATGAATTTGTTGAGCATATCCAGCGCGGACCGGCGCGCGCGATCCCGCAGGCGCTGGCGCAAGAGCAGAACCAGCAGCATCACAGCGAAAAGCGCGGCGGACAGAAGCAGCAGATCGGCCACGGGCGGTGTCCCGGAAACGGACACCGACAGCCCCGCCGACAGGACCGTCAGGGCAAACACGACGCCAATCTTGTAGGTCGCAGGCAAATCGCGCTGCAAATTGGACAGATGCGTGGCGTTGAAACTGATCACCAGGGTGCTCCAGAGCAAGGGCGCAGACGATCGTATTTCGCGGCAAATCCGTTAAGTTAGAATGAATCCCCAAAAAAGATCGCACCACAAAAATACAACCTTAGGTATTATTTTTCAACTTTTAGATAGTATTGCCAGAAAGAACCCGTCCGTCCCGTCCTCGGGCAACCAATGATGGGTGTTCACCAGCAACAGGTCCTCATGCCGTGCCAGCGCTGCCTTGACCTGCTCTTCGTTTTCGGACGCCAGCACGGAACAAGTGGCATAGGCCAGCACCCCGCCGGGTTTCAAAAACTGGCGCACATGGGACAGGATGTCGGACTGGATCTGCTGGATCTCCTCCAGCCGCGCTTGCGTCAGCAGCCATTTTCCCTCGGGCGCCCGGCGCCACGAGCCGGAGCCGGAACAGGGCACGTCACAGAGGATCAGGTCAAATGGGCCAGCCTTCGGCAGGGCCTCCTGTTCGGTCAGCGTCACGCGCACCTGCGCGCGTTTGGCCCGCGCGGGCAGATCGCGCATCCGCTGTGGAAAGGCATCATGGGCATACAGATGCAGATCGGACAGCGCGGCCATTGCAAGGCTCTTGCCGCCCCCGCCCGCACAATAGTCCAGAACCTTCATGCCTGATGACAGCGGCAGAGCCTCCACGATGGCCTGACTGCCCGCGTCCTGCAATTCGATTACCCCATCGGCATAAAGCGCGGAGTTGCGGATCTTGCGCTCGCCCTCCACCACTTCCAGCGCCTGCGCAGCGGCGGCATGTGCAACCGCCGAGATGCCCTGCTCCTGCAGCTGGTCAATCACCTGCGGCACCTGCGCGCGGCGTGCATTGACCCGCAGGTGGACCGGCGCGCGCTGACGCAAGGCTTGCGCACAGGCGAGCGCCTTGTCTCCCAGGCTGCTTTGAAACCGTGCCCACAGCCAATCCGGCAGGTCGGCCTGCTCCGCCGGATCCAGCTCGGTGCGCCCGGCGTCCTGCTCTTGTGCCGTCAGCGCTGCGGGGGCATGGGGCAGCCCGGTGAAGACCTCTTGCGGATCGGCGCCCGCAGCCCGCAGTGCCCCCAGCATCAGGGCGCGGCCGCTCTCTCCGCCGCCAAAGGCCGCAAAGCTGCGTCGGTTGCGCAGAACGCCAAAGACGTGATCGCGGATCGCCGCACGGTCCTTGGATCCGGCAAAGCGGCTGCGCCGGGCCCAGCCGGTCAGCGCCTGTTCGGCGGGCTTGCCTGCCTGAATTTCATCAAGGATCTCAATGGCGGATTGAACGCGGGCTGCGGGCGTCATGCGGACCTCGGGTGACGGGAGTGTTGACCGCATCGACCTATAGCGGATCGACCCTCCGCCGCAAGCCCGACCCCGGCCAATAAAAAGGGGGCGGTGCTGCGCGCCTCGCCCCCTTCGAACAGGATCTGTCTGACCGCGTGGTCTTACATGACGCGGTAGTTCGGGCTTTCGCGGGTGATCTGCACGTCGTGCACGTGGCTTTCCTTCAGCCCGGCGCCGGTGATCTTCACGAAATTGCAGTTCTTGCGCATTTCTTCGACAGTGGCGCAGCCGGTGTAGCCCATGGCCGCGCGCAGACCGCCGACCAGCTGGTGGATCACCGCGCTGGCGCCGCCTTTGTAGGGCACCTGACCTTCGATGCCTTCCGGCACCAGCTTGTCGCTGGCCGCGTCCTTCTGGAAGTAGCGGTCAGCCGAGCCGCGCGCCATCGCCCCCAGCGAGCCCATGCCACGGTAGGATTTGAACGACCGGCCCTGATAGAGGATCACCTCACCCGGAGACTCATCGGTGCCAGCGATCATCGAGCCGACCATGGCGCAGGAGGCACCGGCGGCAATCGCCTTGGCGAAATCGCCGGAGAACTTGATGCCGCCATCCGCGATCACCGGCACCCCGTCCGCGGCGCCCGCGCAATCCATGATCGCGGTCAGCTGCGGCACGCCGACGCCTGCCACCATACGGGTGGTGCAGATGGAGCCCGGACCGATGCCGACCTTGATCGCATCGGCGCCCGCGTCGATCAGCGCGCGGGTGGCTTCGGCGGTGGCCACATTGCCCGCGATGACCTGAACGGCGTTGGACTGTGCCTTGATCCGCTTCACCGCCTCGATCACGCCAGCGGAGTGGCCATGCGCGGTGTCGACGACCACAATGTCCACACCCGCGTCAATCAGTGCTTCCGAGCGGGCAAAGCCGCTGTCGCCCACCGACGAGGCAGCTGCGACGCGCAGACGGCCCAGGTCATCCTTGCAGGCCGTGGGGTTCAGGACGGCCTGTTCGGTGTCCTTGAGGGTCAGCAGGCCGGTCAGCTTGTTTTCGCCATCCACAACCAGCAGCTTTTCGATGCGACGGGCGCGCATCAGGCTTTTGGCCTCTTCCAGGTCCGCCGGTTCGCGCAGCATCGCCAGGTTGCTGGTGGTCATCACTTCGCTGACGGGCATGTCGTCGGAGGTGGCAAAGCGCATGTCGCGGTTGGTCACGATGCCTTCGACCCGGCCTTCCATGTCCACAACCGGGAAACCGGTGAAGTTGTAACGCTCCACCAGCGCGCGGGCGTCGGCGATGGTCTGGTCGCGGCGCAGGGTGACCGGGTTGTAGACGATGCCGGATTCAAACCGCTTCACCCGGCGAACTTCGCGGGCCTGCGTTTCCATGTCCAGGTTCTTGTGGATCACGCCCATGCCGCCGGCCTGTGCCATGGCAATGGCCATGCGCGCCTCGGTCACCGTGTCCATGGCCGAGCTGAGCAGCGGGATGTTCAGTGCGATCGAGCGCGTCACATTGGTGCGCGTGTCCGCCGTGCTTGGCAGAACATTTGACGCCCCCGGAACCAGGAGCACATCATCAAAGGTGAGAGCCTCACGAATCTGCATCATTCATCCCCATGCAAAACACCGTTTGGCGGCCACCCTATCGCATGGATCCGAGACGGGGAAAAGGCCCGCACCGAATATTATTGTGCAACAGGCGACACGGAGCGGCCGAGCACCCGGAAAGGCACATTTCAGGCGTAACTTTTTGCGGAAATGACGCCGCCGGACCAGAAAATGCCGCCCGCCGCCTTTTCCTTTCCGATCAAAATCTTATTCTCCGCGAGAAACGCGGAATAACAAGGCACGTCCATGACCACCGATCCCCTCGTCGTTTTCACCCCGTCCGGCAAACGCGGACATTTTCCTGTTGGCACTCCGGTTCTGACCGCCGCCCGACAATTGGGCGTCGATCTGGATTCGGTCTGTGGCGGGCGCGGCATCTGCTCGAAATGCCAGATCACGCCCTCCTACGGTGAGTTTCCCAAACACGGTGTCACGGTTGATGACGATGCGCTGAGCGAATGGAACAAGGTCGAACAGCGCTACAAGGACAAGCGTGGCCTGATCGATGGGCGGCGTCTGGGCTGTCAGGCCAAGATCGAAGGCGATGTGGTCATTGACGTGCCGCCGGAAAGCCAGGTGCACCGCCAGGTGGTCCGCAAACGGGCCGAAGCGCGCGACATCACCATGAACCCCTCGACCCGCCTGTTCTATGTCGAGGTGGAAGAGCCCGACATGCACAAGCCGTCGGGCGATATGGAGCGTCTGATTGAGGCGCTGGAAACCCAGTGGGAGCTGAAGGGCGTCAAGACCGACCTGCATATCCTGCAGCAGATGCAGCCGGTACTGCGCAAGGGCGACTGGAAAGTCACCGTGGCCGTTCACCTGGGCGACGAAAGCCACCCGCCCAAGATCATGCACATCTGGCCAGGCTACTACGAAGGCACCGTCTATGGACTGGCGGTGGACCTCGGCTCCACCACCATTGCGGCCCATCTGTGTGACCTGAAATCCGGTGAGGTCGTGGCCTCCTCGGGCATCATGAACCCGCAGATCCGCTTTGGCGAAGACCTGATGAGCCGGGTCAGCTATGCGATGATGAACAAGGGCGGCGACCTTGAGATGACCAAGGCCGTCCGCGAAGGGATGAACGCGCTGTTCACCCAGATCGCGGCCGAAGCCGAAATCGACAAGGCGCTGATCGTGGACGCGGTCTTTGTCTGCAACCCGGTCATGCATCACCTGTTCCTGGGCATCGACCCGTTCGAGCTGGGTCAGGCCCCGTTTGCGCTGGCTACCTCCAACGCGCTGGGCCTGCGCGCTACCGAACTGGACCTGAACATCCACCCGGCAGCGCGGGTTTACCTGCTGCCCTGTATCGCCGGACACGTCGGCGCGGATGCGGCGGCGGTGGCGCTGTCGGAAGCGCCCGACAAATCCGAGGATCTGGTACTGGTTGTCGATGTGGGCACCAACGCCGAAATCCTGCTGGGCAACAAGACCAAGGTTCTGGCCTGTTCCTCGCCCACCGGTCCGGCCTTTGAGGGCGCACAGATCTCCAGCGGTCAGCGGGCCGCCCCCGGCGCCATCGAACGGGTTGAGATCGATCCAGTGACCAAGGAACCGCGCTTCCGGATCATCGGCTCGGAACTCTGGTCCGATGAAGATGGCTTTGCCCAGGCGATCGCAACCACCGGGATCACCGGTATCTGCGGCTCAGGCATCATCGAAGCCATCGCGGAAATGCGCCTGGCCGGTGTGCTGGATGCGTCCGGCCTGATCGGATCGGCCGAACAGACCGGCACCGCGCGCTGTGTGCAGGACGGGCGGACCAATGCCTATCTTCTGTGGGACGGCTCTGCCGATGGTGGTCCGGTGATCACCGTGACCAACCCCGACATCCGCGCCATCCAGATGGCAAAGGCGGCGCTCTATTCCGGAGCGCGCCTCTTGATGGACAAGCTGGACGTGGACAAGGTGGACCGCGTGGTTCTGGCCGGGGCCTTTGGCGCCCATATCAGCGCCAAACACGCCATGGTTCTGGGCATGATCCCGGATTGTGAGCTGGACAAGGTCACCAGCGCGGGCAACGCCGCCGGCACCGGCGCGCGGATCGCCCTGCTGAACACCGATGCCCGCAAGGAAATCGAAACCACCGTTCAGAACATCGAAAAGATCGAAACAGCGGTTGAGGCGCGCTTCCAGGAGCATTTTGTCAATGCCTCTGCCATCCCCAACTCCTCGGATCCGTTCCCGATCCTGGGCACCGTGGTGGACCTGCCTGCGGTGAACTTCAACACCGGGGGCGGTGATGGTGAGGCCGGAGGCGGACGCCGCCGACGCCGCCGCGGCTGATCCGCATCCCCAAGTCTTGATAGGCGCCCCGGTCCCGGACCGGGGCGTTTGTCTTTTGCAAGGACCTCAGCCGTCAGCGAAAGAGATCCAGCTGGTCGGAGGATGATCCTTGCGCGCGACGCGTCTTCGGCCGTGTCGTGGGGCGCGTCTTGCGGCTGCCATGCCGTTGGACCACCGCCAGTTTGTGGCTGCGAAAACCGTCTGACTTGCGAATGGCGGCGATGCGGTCCTTGGCCTGCTTGCTGGTAAGGGCATGATCAACGATGGGGGGCGGATACCCCGATGCCGCAACGCCGGAAGCGGGATCGAACAACCCGCCCGCGGTCCAGGGTTCATGCACCATCCCGTCAGGCGCATCGCGCAACTCTGGCACCCAGCGCCGGACAAAGGTCCCGCCTGGGTCCTGATCGAGCCCCTGTTTGACCGGATTGTAAACCCGGATCGTATTGATCCCGGTCACGCCCGACTGCATCTGGAACTGGCTGTAGTGTATGCCCGGCTCATAATCGGTGAACAGCTGCGCCAGATAGGGCGCGGTCCTGCGCCAGTCGAGCCAGAGCTGATAGCTGGCAAAGCTGACCAGCATCGCCCGCATACGGAACGTGATCCATCCCTGCTGGATCAGGCTGCGCATACAGGCGTCAACAAAGGGATAACCGGTGCGCCCCCGGGCCCAGGCATCGAACCGCTGCGGATCAAACTCCGCCTCGCGCATTCCCTCGAAGGCCGGGTGCATGCACCGGGTTTCAAGGCGCGGCTCATCCTCCAGCTTCTGCACAAAGTGACAGCGCCACGCCAGCCGGGAGCCAAATGCGCTCAGGTTGCGGCCAAAGCTCTTGCGCTCCAGCGGGCTCAACCCCTTGCGGCGCTGCTCAAGGGCCTGCACGACCTCCCGCACCGACATCGCGCCCCATGCGATATGGGCAGAGAGACGGGAACAGCTGCGCTCGGATGCACCGGGCGAAGAGATATGCCTGAGGTATCCCTGCGCCCGCTGGGTCAGAAAGCTTTGCAGATCCGCAACAGCGGCGCGCCTGCCACCGCGTTGCGTACCCCCTGCAACCGCTGAGCCCATCATAGGATCCTGCTTGCCGGGCAGCGGTTCGGACCGGCAATCCGGTACCGGTGTCAGAACCGCCGGTTTCGGCACCAGCGGCGCGCTCATGCGCTGATTGCGGATCCGGCTCCAGTCATCGCGGCTGGCCAGCCTGCGCACCACACCGTTTGATGGCAGCTCCCGCAGGGTCAGACCGGTTTCCCGGCACATGCGGCGCACCCGCTTGTCCCGCTCGTAGGTCCACAGGTCTGCGGTTTCCTCATGCGCCCAAAGCGTCGTGGCACCGGTTTCCCGTCGCAGCGCATTCAGCACCGCACAGGCCTCGCCCCGGCGCAGGATCAGCGGCTGCCCAAGCGCCCGCAGTGCCCTGTCCAGATCCGTCAGACAGTCATGGATGACGCTCCAATGTCGGGTCGAGGCGAAGGGCTGCGCCCAATAGTCCGGCTCAACGATGTAGAGCGGTACAACCGGCCGCCCGTGTTCTGCGGCCTGAAACAGCGGGGCGTGGTCATGGACCCGCAGATCCCGCTTGAACCAGACGATCTGTGCCCCCTCAACCATCCATGATCCCCAAACTGGTCAGCAGCTTCGGGATCTGTTTCTTGAGCTTGAAAAACCCCTTGTCAGCATGGGGCCAGACGCGGCGGTCATAGGGGCGCAGGACCTGCTGCACGCGGATCCCGGCCTGCGCAAGCCGCACCCGCGCGCGGTCCAGCCCATCGGCCACCGGCCCCACGGGCGTGAAGTCCACAACGACCTGCGCGACGCCTGCAGCCTCTGCTGCGCGCAGAATGGCCTCACTCCACAGATGCCCGATGCAGATCTCGCCCCCCTGCTCTGTCGCGGCCCGGCAGATCGCCGCTTGTGCAAAATCCGAACTGAGCGGTGAAACGACAGCCAGAACGCCCGCTTCCTGTGGCAGTGGCGTCAAACCCGCACCGCAGTCTTCCTCGGTCAGCAGCCTCAGATGAGGTCCGGGCGCGGATATGGCGGGGGGAACGAAGGGAATGAAAGGATGCTCCGCTGGCTCGGTAAGGGGCATCGCGTCCGTCGCCAACTGCCCCACCGGATTGAAACGACCCTCGGTGAAGCGGGCGATGTTTTCAGCCGATGCCAGATAGTGCTTGCCCTTGGTGTGCAATCCCGCGACCCACCGCCAGCTGAGCGTGTTCGAGGCCGGGTCCCCGTCCCGCAGGTGGGTCAGAAAGAAATCAGCGCCCAGCTGCCACGGCAGGCGCAGGGTAAAGATCCAGATGGAGGCAAACCACATGCGCGCGTGATTGTGCAGATAGCCTTCTGTGATCAGCTGGCGGCTCCAATGGTCAAAACAGTCGATCCCCGTCCGCCCTTCGATCGCAGCCAAGTAATCACCCCCTGCTCGCTCACGCGCCCGATTGCGTCCCACCTTGTAACTCTGCCAGACCGAGGGGCGTTGCTGTAGCCAACCCTTGAAATAGCCGCGCCAGAAGACTTCCTGCACGAAGGATTGCGCCTCACGGGGCGTGTGATCCTCCAGGATGCGGCGCAGGATTTCGTCCTCGGTCAGCAGGCGATGCCGGATCCACGGGGACAGGCCGCTGACCCCGCTGACGGGCACGTCGAAGTTTCGGCGCGCCTGATACGCCTGCCCGGCGTTGGGCAGAAACGCCTCCAGCCGCCGCAGCCCCGCCTGCCGTGTGGCCTCAAACATCATGGCGCGACCCCTTGCTGCCCGAGCGGCTTCGCCGGCATCGCTCAGAACAATAGCGCACCTCGTCCCAGACCCTGGCCCATTTCCTGCGCCACGCGAAGGGACGACCGCAGACCACGCAGGTCTTTTGGGGCAGATCAGACTTTTTCATGGTGATCCAGCGCCTTGAAGAACCGAGCGGCGTCTGCCTGATTGGCCGCCCGCTTGTCCGGGCTCATCCGGTCCAGGGTCCTGTAGACGAAGCCCAGCCGCGGATTGCCGCGCAGCCGGCCAGCGTTGCGATCCATGAAGTCCCAATAGAGGTAGTTGAACGGGCAGGCCTTGGGACCGTTCTTGGTTCCCACCTTGTAGGAACAGCCCGCGCAATAATCCGACATCCGATTGATGTAAGCGCCGCTGGCCGCATAGGGCTTGGACCCCAGCACACCGCCGTCGGCAAACAGCACCATGCCATGCACGTTGGGCAGTTCCACCCATTCATAGGCATCCGCATAGACCAGCAGATACCACTCATTGACCTGCTCAGGATCGACCCCGGCCAGCAGTGCGAAATTGCCCAGCACCATGAGCCGCTGGATATGGTGGGCATAGGCGTTTTGTCTGGTTTCCAGAACGCATTGGCGCAGACAGTTCATCTGCGTCTGCCCATCCCAGTAAAAGGCAGGCAGATCGCGCTGGGCGCCCAGTGCGTTCCGGGTCTTGTACTCTGGCATCAACAGCCAATAGATCCCACGCACATATTCACGCCATCCCAGGATCTGTCGGATGAAGCCCTCCACCGCATTCAACGGGGCGGCCCCTTCGTGATAGGCCCGTTCCGCCGCGCGCACGCATTCCAGCGGATCCAGCAGACCGATGTTGAGATAGAGCGCGATGTGGCTGTGAAACATCCACGGCTCGCCCTGCACCATCGCGTCCTGAAAATCCCCGAACTGCGCAAGCCGCGCCTCAATGAACTGATCCAGCGCCCGCAGCGCCCCGGCGCGGGTGACGGCATAGGGAAACGGCTCCAGATCCCCAAAGTGATCGGGGAACTGCGCCGCCACCAGCGCCAGCACATCCGTTGTGATGTCATCCTGTGGTGCGGTGAAAGGCGGCGGAACGGTCAGGCCCACGGTGGGCGGTTTGCGGTTTTCCGCATCATAGTTCCATTGCCCACCAACCGGCTCCGATCCGTCCATCAACACCCCGAACTTGCGTCGCATTTGGCGATAGAAATACTCCATCCGCAATTGCTTGCGACCTTCGGCCCAAGCTGCAAACTCTTGATAAGACGCCAGAAAACGCAGATCCTGGCGGATGTCGACCGGAATGCCCAGCTGGGCCTCCCATGTCTGCATCTCTGTCAGAAGCCGGTATTCCCCCGGTTCCGTGACGATCACCTGCGTGACGCCCAGGTCCTGCACCGCGGCCCGCACTTCGCCCAACAAGGACCCGGCATTTCGCGGCGCGTCATAGGCTGTGTAGCGCAGCCTTATCCCGTCGGCGGCCAGATCCCGGGCGAAATGGCGCATGGCCGAGAACAC
>JALEGX010000157.1 GCA_022763485.1 Paracoccaceae bacterium
GAGGATACCCGTTACCGAAGTCCTGAGCCTAATTGCCAAGTCTCTCTGCGCAGCCTATCGGGTGTTAGAAAATTTGGTCAACAACTGAATCCGCTACGGCAGAAAACTGATCAGATCGCCGCGTACTCTGCGGAAAAGCTTCGAAGACCGTTTTGATCCTGACACCAGACTGTCCCGGAGGCGCCGGTCCCTTCATTGTGCAGTTGCAATTCGCAGGGCAGGGTGAGCGGCGCGAGTCCGCGGAACGAAAACCGGTGGGGCGATGTTTTTAACGCATCCGCCGCCAGATTCAGAAGCAGCGTGGCCTGCAATGGGCCATGCACAACAAGTCCGGAATAGGCTTCGGTTTCGGTGGCGTAGATGTGGTCATAGTGAATGCGATGGGCATTGAACGTCAGCGCCGAATAGCGAAACAGTAGAACAGGATCCGGTGTCAGGGTCGATCTGAGCGTGGTGGGGTCACCCGCGTCAGGTGCGCTCTCGCCCGTGCGGGGGGCGGAAATCTCACGATAAACGATCGTTTGCTGCTCCCGGATACAAAGCCGGTTGCCACTCGAATACTCATGTTCGACGGTCACAAAGACCAATGGGCCACTGCGGCCCTGCTTGGCCACTATGTCCCCGATCACCGAGCGGCGGGTGATGGTTTCGCCGATTTTCAGCGGCGCGATATGCGTAACATCGCCGCCAGCCCACATGCGGGCGGGCAGCGGAACAGGGGGCAGAAATCCACCCCTCGCGGCATGGCCGTCTTCTGACAGGGCGGCAGCTGGCACGGTATCAAGGACAAGGCACCAATGAATTCCCAGCGGGACATCGCCTGATCCGTCCCAAAGATGCGGACCGAGCGTGGCGCGGAATTTGTCGATCAGCCCCTCCGTCAGAACATCTTCCTTAGTCTCGGTGCGTCCCAGCCAGGGCGCCAGCGCGTCAAGGTCGATCTCACCCATAACCCTGGCCTTCAGAACGATCTTGGCATGCCGAGGATATGTTCTCCGACATATGACAGGATCAGGTTGGTCGAGATCGGGGCGACCTGATAGAGGCGCGCCTCGCGGAACTTGCGCTCGACATCGTATTCCCGTGCGAAACCGAAGCCGCCATGGGTCTGGATGCAGGCATTGGCCGCTTCCCAGCTGGCCTCCGAAGCCAGCAGCTTAGCCATATTCGCCTGCGCTCCGCAATCCAGCCCGGCATCGAAGCGCCTGCAGGCTTCAAAGCGCATCAGATTGGCGGCCTCGATGTTCACATAGGACCTGGCGATAGGGAATTGCACGCCTTGGTTCTGGCCGATGGGACGGTCAAAGACCACGCGGTCACCGGCATAGGCGCGGGCCTTGTCGACGAACCAGTATCCATCACCGATACATTCCGCCGCAATCAGGGTCCGTTCGGCGTTCAGCCCGTCAAGAATATGGTAAAATCCGCGCCCCTCGGTGCCGATCAGGTTCTCGGCGGGGATTTCCAGGTTGTCGAAAAACACTTCATTGGTTTCGTGGCCGGGCATATTGGCGATGGGGCGGACCTCCATCCCGTTGCCGATGGCCTCTTTCAGATCGACCATAAAGATCGACAGGCCCTGCGACTTTTTCTTGACCTCGCTCAGCGGCGTGGTGCGTGCCAGCAGGATCATCAGGTCGGAATGCTGGATACGGCTGATCCAGACCTTCTGGCCATTGATCTCATACCGGTCACCCTTCTTGACCGCGGTGGTCTTCAGTTTGGTGGTGTCGGTCCCGGTTGTCGGTTCGGTCACGGCCATGGATTGCAGGCGCAACGCGCCGCTGGCGATGCCGGGCAGGTATTTCTGCTTTTGCTTCTCCGAACCGTGCCTGAGAAGCGTGCCCATGTTATACATCTGCCCGTGGCAATGGCCCGCGTTTCCGCCGCAGCGGTTCACCTCTTCCATGATGATCGAGGCTTCCGTCAACCCCAGATCCGAGCCACCGTATTCCTCGGGGATCATCGCGGCGAGCCAGCCCTCGCGGGTCAGCGCATCGACGAATTCCTCGGGGTAGGTTTCGCGGCGGTGATAGTCGGGCGGGAACTGCGCGCAAAGCGCGCGCATGGCGTCGCGCAGGTCGTTATGGCTGTCGGGGGCCGAGGTCTGCATCGCTTATGCCGCCCCCGGACCCGACGTTTCAAGAATTTCCTGCTCGGCACGCTGCCACAGCTCATAGGAAATCGGGTTTTCGCTCTCTTCGAGGATATGACCGACCAGCCCGATGGACCGCGCCATGACGCCAAAGCCGCGCACGATCTTCCAGGGAAAGCCGAATTCACAGCAGATCGCCCCGATCGCGCCGGTGGCGTTGATCGGCAGCATCTTACCCGATTTTTCTTCGGCAACGGCCTGAATTTTCTGGATCAACTCGATGTATTCACCGGACTTGCCGTTCTCGGCAGCGATCTGGAACAGGCGCGGGGTGCGCGGATCGACCGGTTTGTGCACCGGATGGCCCAGCCCCGGCACGATCATCTTGCGGGCGCGAAATTTTTCTACCGTCTCGACGGCCAGCGCATCCAGATCGACACCGGTGCCCAACTTGTCCTGTGGCAGTGCCTCGTAAAGCATTTTCGAGGCACCTTCCATAGAACCGACAAAGACGGTGCCCAGCCCACACAAGCCAGCCGCCACAGCCGCCTGAAGCGATTCCGGCGCCCCCATATAGGTCATCCGCGCCGCCAGGGCCGA
>JALEGX010000158.1 GCA_022763485.1 Paracoccaceae bacterium
CGCCGCCCAGATCGACGGTGAAGCCACCCTTGACGCGGCCGAAGATGGCACCTTCGACGCGGGCGTCGTCGGCATAGGCCTTCTCGAGGCGATCCCAGGCTTCTTCGCGGCGGGCCATCTCGCGCGAGATGACGGCTTCGCCACGGGCGTTTTCAGCCGCGCGCAGGTAGACTTCCACTTCATCGCCAACAGCGATTTCAGGAGCTTCACCGGGGTTTGCGAATTCTTTCAGCTCGACGCGGCCTTCCATTTTGTAGCCGACGTCGATGATGGCTTGGCCCGCTTCGATTGCGATGACCTTACCTTTGACAACCGAACCCTCTTCGGGGGTGTCCATTTCGAAGCTTTCTTGCAGGAGGGCTTCGAATTCCTCCATGGATGCGTTAGCCATGTGGCGTTGTTTTCCTCTACGAGTTTTGCTGGCCGAACGGTTGTCTCCGCCGGTCTTGGTCTGATTGATGTCCCAGAGCGTGGTTCGAAACGGTATCAGGCAAACAAACACAAAGGGCCGAGGTATGCCCCGACCCTGCCCAGATCCGTCTCCCGAACGTTGACCGCCCTTTTGTAGACAGCGCGCGTATAGGCGGATTCCCCGTTCTGTGCAAGGGGGAATGGGGTTTAAGGCCTAGTCTTCGGGTTCCACGCTGAGGCTACGAACCGAATTCAGCACCGCAATATGACGGTCCAGATATGTTGGCGCCAAGAAACTACCGACCTTAGCCCAATCATAATATTTTCGTTCGTCCGGAAGATTGTAGTGCGCCAAAGGCAGGTAAAACAGCTCTCTTGCAGTTTCATGAAACTGCTTCTCAATAGAATGAGCCACTTCGGTTCGATTCCCCCAATCATCTTTTTCGCACATCTTTTTCCCTGTCTCCGCATTCAATGCTGCACGAGGCAGGAGGTCATCTGTTTTCCTATCGATCCAGTCCCCGCGGTCGATCTTGTCCCGAAACGCAAGAAAGACGAGCAACGGGCAATCCAAGGGCTGATCCGCATAGCATCTGAGCGCCAGGATCACGCGCAGCAATACCCTTTCGATCTGCCGCATCGACAGGTCGTGTAGTTCGACAATTTTCTGGGTCAGGTCAGCCGCAGCTTCTGCCGAAAAGGCCGGATCGCCCCCAAATGGTATCTGTAACGGCAAAGACTTAGCACTTTCACGCGCGGCGGCTGCCCGAACTTTGGTTGTGTCTGGAAGCTTCAATCGCAAATCGACGAACTTTTCCAGATAGAGCTCACCGGCGGACAAAGCCCCAAACCGGTGTGCCGCTATGCGCTCCAGATAGTCGGCATTGACCATCAAACAAAAGACAAAGCCGTTGCGATTGAACACAAGCTTCATCGCCTCCAGAAACGCGATGGATTAATCTGGGTGGCAGCGATCAAGTTCGTCGACAAGAACAATGACGCGTTCCGCTTGTCGCTCCTTTGTCAGCACTTTTCGCAAGGCGTCCAACTGGTCTGGAAGCTCTTTGGTTCTGAGATTTTCGGCTGCAATTTGCGAAACCACCAAGTCACCAGCCGCTTTTGAGATTTCAGCACCAAACTCTTTGGTCGCTTCGTTTATGGCTGCATCACTATTCTCAAGTGCCTCCAGCGCCTTACCGGTCGCCGCATCTATCAACTCTTCTGCGCCATGCCGGAGGCCCGCGCGCAACATCGCGCGCAGAGCCAGACCGCCATATTTGCGCCCGCTCTCAACCAATTTACGCCCGGTTGACGTCTCGCTTTCTGGAAGAGCCGCAACCATGGCCCCGATAAACGTCAGTACCGGATCCCCGGAATGGTCGGACAGATGGGCGTCGATCTGGACAACCACCTCCCCCTGCGCCTCAAGGTGCTGCGCCCATCGTTTACGGAAAAACGTCTTGCCCCGACCATAACCTGCCTCGATCGAGATGACTTTCGTGTCTTCGATCGTCTGCACAAGCCGCGTGAAGGTTTCACCGATTTGCCGGTATCCCAGAAGGTCGCCCTTCCAGATGTCTTCAGCCGAAGTCTCTGCCATTCAATCCAAACGTCCCAATGCGATGTCTCAAATCTCTATGATCCGGACTATACACATTGGTTCCGCTATGGCGAACGTCATCTGAAGCCTGGTACTTGAACCGCAGCTTCAATGCAGAGAGGCGCATTACGCCTCCCACATCCCCGCGTCTTTGCGCAGCATGGCTTGTTCGATCTGGTTCAGCCGGGTGACGGCCTGCCGGGGGTCGCGCATGCCCCCTGCCCGGGTCCAGATGCCCAGAGCGGACTCAGGGCTCCAGGGCAGGCAGGCCGAGGCCAGCCACTGCCGCAAGGGGCGCGGCAGGGCATCGTAGCTTTGCATCGCGTTGGATTTGCGCCAGCGCCGTTTCAGCCCGCTGTTCAGGTTGCGTCCTGCTCGATTTCTAGCCATTGCGACGCCACTGCGGGAAGGGGTCCCTTCGGTCAGCCCAGCGCGGGTCCATCCCGGCGGTGGACTGCGGCTCCAGCGCGTCATCCAAAAGGGCGCGCATCTTGTCCGGATCCAGCCCGGCCCCAATGAAAACCA
This sequence comes from Paracoccaceae bacterium, assembly GCA_022763485.1. Lineage (GTDB taxonomy): Bacteria > Pseudomonadota > Alphaproteobacteria > Rhodobacterales > Rhodobacteraceae > Aliisedimentitalea. The sequence continues at coordinate 2,537 of JALEGX010000158.1, forward strand.
GCTCCTGCCGGCGGTCGCCCCAGTCTTCTTCCCAGTTCTGCATCAGCTCCTGACGGACCTGCGGGTGCTGCGGCCAGCGTTCGGTCGGCACCGCCGCCCACCAAAGGCCCAGAGGCCGAACCGAGGACATGGCACCCGCGAGCGAGAACTCGATCGCCCACTCGGGTTGCGAGGATATCCAGAAATGACCCTTGGCCCGGATGACCCCTGGCAGGTCGCCATTCAGCAGTGCATGGATCTTGGCTGGTTCAAACGGACGGCGCGCCCGGTAAACAAAGGAAGAAATCCCGTATTCTTCGGTCTCGGGCACGTGGTGTTCAAACCCATAGAGTTCCTTGGCCCAGAGCGGGTGCGCCTGCGCGCGGTCGAAATCAAACAGGCCGGTCTCGAAGATCGCATCGCTGTCGACGTTGGAGTAATCGGTCTGGATAATCCGCGCGTCCGGGTTCAGCGCCTTGATCACGGTGATCGCGGCCTGTGTCTGCTGCGGTCCGGCCTCGGTCGTCTTGTTCAGCACGATGACATTGGCGAACTCGATCTGATCGGTCAGCAGGTTCACCAGGGTCCGGTCGTCCTCTTCGCCCAAGCTCTCACCGCGGTCGCTCAGGAAGTCGTGGCTGCTGAAATCCCGCAACAGGTTCACTGCATCGACCACGGTGACCATCGTGTCCAGCCGCGCCACATCGGATAGGCTGTGCCCGGCCTCATCCCGGAAATCAAACGTGGCCGCCACCGGCAGCGGTTCCGCGATGCCTGTGCTTTCGATCAACAGGTAATCAAAACGCCCTTCGGCAGCCAGCCTGCGCACCTCCTGCAACAGATCATCCCGCAGGGTGCAGCAGATGCAGCCATTGGTCATCTCCACCAGCTTTTCATCCTGCCGCGACAGTTCGGTCTCACCACGAACCAGGTCAGCGTCGATGTTGACCTCGCTCATGTCATTCACGATCACAGCGACCCGCCGTCCTTCGCGGTTGTTCAGAACGTGGTTCAGCAAGGTCGTCTTTCCGGCCCCAAGAAAGCCGGACAGCACGGTAACGGGCAAACGGGTTTCGGTCATGGCTCCACTATTTGTTATGTTATTACATTATCGCACTTACAGGAACCAATCCGAAGGAACAACAGGTGAGGCCGGAAAAAGAAAAGCGCCCCGGTCACGGGACGCTTGAAAACCACTTGGCTCTAGGGACGCAGGCTCAGGCGATTTCAGTCACGATGGTGCCTTTGGCCTTGCGCACCTTTTTCATCGGCAGCAGCCAGTCGCCCTCTTCCTGGCGATAGCCCAGGGGCAGCAGAACCACCGAGCGTAGACCTTTGTCCCGCAGGCCCAGGATCTCATCAACCTTAGCCGGGTCGAAGCCTTCCATCGGGCAGCAGTCGACCTCCAGTTCCGCTGCAGCCGCCATGGCAAAGCCCAGCGCGATATAGGCCTGACGGGCCGCGTGGTCGTGGTTCACCTGCTCATCCCGTGGCAGATAGTTGGCCTTGAGGTTTTCGTAATATTTGTTGAGCAGAGGGATTTCGCCGCGTTCTTCGGTCATCTGGCGGGTGACTGCGTCGATCCGTTCGGCCGAGTAGTTGTCCCAAGCAGCAAACACCAGCAGGTGCGAGCCTTCGGTGATCTGTGTCTGATCCCAAGCGTGCGGGCGAATCTCTGCCCGGATTTCGGGATTGGTGATCACCAGCAGCTCGAACGGCTGGGTGCCGCTGGAGGTCGGTGCCATGCGCACCGCTTCGATGATCTGGTCGACCTTTTCCTGCGGAACGGCCTTGGACGGGTCCATCTTCTTGGTCGCGTAGCGCCAGTTCAGCTTTTCAATCAACGTGCTCGAGGTCATGTGTTTGCGGTCTTTCATCACTGAGGTTCAGGGTGGTATAGATTTGTAACCGACAACCTAAGTTGCACCGGAATCGCCTGCAAGAAGGCACATTTCTGAGACCCGGTTACACGAAAGGAACCACCATGGGCGACACCGCCGGCTGTCCCGATTGCAATCGGATCAACGAAGTCCTTTCCCGCGTTGGGGATCGCTGGAGCGTGCTGATCGTCATCTCTCTGGCCCACTACGGCGTGCTGCGCTTCAACCAGCTGAAACGCCATCTGGGGATTTCGCAACGGATGCTCAGCCTGACCCTGCGGGAGCTGGAGCGGGACGGGCTGGTCAGCCGCACCTACTATCCGACGATCCCGCCCAAGGTGGAATATGCGCTGACCCCATTGGGCGAATCCTTTCGCGAGCCGGTGACGGTCCTTGGGCACTGGGCGTTGGACAACCTGCCCGCCATCGATTCCGCGCGGGCAGACTATGATGCAGAGGCGGAGAAGAAATCGGCCTGATCGGGGATCCGGTCAGGCTCCTTCGGGACCCGCCATGTTCTCTGTGGCAAAGGCCGCCACCTCGCCCGTAATCCAGTTCAGAAACATCTCTGCCGCCGTGGTGGGGGGTGTTTTCGTCTGCGCCCAATAGGCCCGTTCTGGTGAGGGCACCTCTGCCCGTACTGTTTGCAGGCCCCCTGCCCCGACTTCTTCGGCCGCCAGAAAGGCCGGAGCCAGCGTCCACCCCACCCCGGAGGACGCCAGGCTGAGCGCGGCATGTACGCTGTCCACCTCCAGCACTTGCCGGACCTGTCGCTTGGCGCACCAGGGGGACGCAAGCCAGGCTTCGAACAGGCTGTCCTGACCACTGATGCGAATGACAGGCAACACCTCCATACCCGACATCTCGCCGGGCGGGCCAACGGCCACAAGCGGACAGCGCACCAGCGGTCTTGCGGGCATTGGCTGAGCGGGACCGCCCAGAAAGATCTCGACATCCGGGTCATAGCCCTGGCGGTCCGGACGCCAGAGCGCGGTGCGGGTTTCGACCCGGATGTCCGGATGCGCGGCATGAAACCCCGGCAGGTTCGGCAGCAGCCAGCGCAAGGCAAAACTGGCATTGCACAGGATCCGCAACCTGTCCCCCTGGGGTTGCCGATAACGGCGCAGCGCATTGGACACCTGCTCCAACCCCGGTGAGATGTCACTGTAGAACTGCTGACCCGAGGCCGTCAGCGACACGCCGCGCGGCTCACGGATGAAAAGCTGCAGCTTCAGATGCGTCTCCAGCGCACGCATCTGCTGACTGAGCGCGGCCTGGCTCAGCCCGACCTCCTGCGCGGCCAGCGTCATGTTCCCCAGTCGGGCGATTGCCTCAAAACTGCGGAGCCATTTCAACGGTGTTGTCATGCGATCAGTTATCCTATCACTACGATGGAAATTTATTTATTGGATCCGCCCCGCGAAATCCAGAACACTGATCCCAGGGATGGCCTTCCGCCGTCCGCAGCAGCCCGGAGACATACATGCAGGCCCCCCAGACCCGCGCCCCGAATTTCCTGATCCTGATCTCTGACGAGCACCGGAAGGACGCGATGGGCTGTGCCGGGCACCCGATCGTCCAGACCCCCAATCTGGATGCGCTGGCCAAACGCGGCACCTTGTTCAACGCCGCCTACACCCCCTCCCCCATGTGTGTCCCCACCCGCGCAGCCCTGGCCACCGGTGATTGGGTCCACAAGACCGGCCATTGGGACAGCGCCACCCCCTATGACGGCTCCCCGCGCAGCTGGATGCGGCAGCTGCGCGATGCCGGGCGCGAGGTCGTGTCCATCGGCAAGCTGCACTTCAGATCGTCCGAGGACGACAACGGGTTTTCGGAAGAGATCCTGCCCATGCATGTGGTGGGCGGCGTCGGCTGGGCCATCGGGCTGCTGCGCGAGGATCCGCCCGCCTACGCTTCAGCGGCAGAGCTGGCCGCCGATGTCGGGGTCGGATCCAGCACCTACACCGATTACGATCTGGCCATCACTGAGGCTGCCGAGACGTGGCTTCGCGCGCCTGCGCGTCAGGACCAGCCCTGGGCCGCTTTCGTTTCGCTAGTCAGTCCCCATTATCCGCTGACCTGCCCGGCGGAATTTGCGGCGCTTTATGATCCGGCGGATATGGATCTGCCAACCGGCCATGGCACGCCCGCACCCGATCACCCCGAGCTACGCAACATCGCGGATTTCTTCCACTATGACCGGTACTTCGATGAACAGAAGATGCGCGAGGCAAAGGCCGCCTACTATGGGCTGACGTCCTTCATGGACGCCTGTGTTGGCCGGGTGCTTCAGGCGCTGCGTGACAGCGGACAGCTTGAAAACACCGTTGTGCTCTATGTTTCGGACCACGGGGACATGATGGGGGATCAGGGGTTCTGGACCAAGCAGGTGATGTATGAAGCCAGCGCAGGTGTCCCGATGATCCTGGCCGGTCCCGGCGTCCCACAGGGACAGGTGGTCGACACCTGTACCAACCTGACAGATGTCGCCGCCACCGCGCGTGAGATCAGCCAGATCCCCGATGACATCCACAACCGGGACTTGCCGGGGCGCTCGCTGCGGGCGCTGGCCAATGCCCCCTATGATCCGGATCGAACCGGGTTCAGCGAATATCATGACGGCGGATCGAAAACCGGCACCTTCATGGTGCGATGGGGCGCCTGGAAATACGTCTATTACGTGGATCAGCCCCCGCAGCTTTTTAATTTGCACGATGATCCGCAGGAACTGCACGACCTGTCGACCAATGCGGACGCGCACCCAGAAATTGCCGCAGCCCTGGCCGAAGGCAAAACCCGGCTTCTGGCGATCTGCAACCCGGAGGAGGTCAATGCCCGCGCCTTTGCCGATCAGCGCCGCAAGATCGAAGCCCTGGGCGGAGAGGAAGCCTGCCGCACGGCCTTTGTCTTCAACCACACCCCCACCCCGGCAGAACAGGACAAGATGCGCGAAGGCCCGGCGCTCTAGCCCGATACGATCAGCGCAGGTGATAGGTCAGTGCGCCCTGCAACAGGGGGCGCAGATCCTCAACAGGCACGGGTCCCCCCGGATCCAGCAGAACCGCGCGATTGCCATCAAAGTGAAACCGGTCGGGGAAGACCGCACGGAAATCCGAAATCACGCTGGTCTGACAATGGACGAAGACCGCGACCTGACCGGTTTTGGCCTGCCCCAGACGCACAGGCGTGCCGACCTTTGCGCGTTTCGGACGAATGGATGGCTGCCCCCATTTGAGCTCCTCCACCAAGGGGCCGATCCGGTCATCCTCGGCTGCCACCTGAAAAACCAGTGACCGCAATTGCAACAGGGCCGCCCGCTCCGCTGTTGCAAAGGCATTCAGCGCGGCGGCAATGGCCGGGTCGGGCTGCGGAGGATCAAACATACACATGCCCATAGCCATACATGCTGCCCCATCCGCCTGTCGCCGGGTTTTGTGCAAAACCAAGCGTCAGAGCCCGACGAGCCGTGTTTTCAGCCTGACGCCAACACTTCGGACGATCTGCAAAACACTGCGGTGGATCGGCGATAACGCCCGCGGCGCGCACCGCCTACATCCGTATGACCGGTACGGAGACACCGACCGGACAGACTGACTTAACCAGTTACATGAGGATGAAGATGAAGAAACTGATGATTGCCACCCTGGTCGCCACCCTGCCCCTGGCCCTGCCTGCCTTTGCTGCCGATGAGGTCAACGTGTCCAACGGCATTTCCGCGGCGGGCGCACCGCTGGCGGTGCATGGCGTTGATGTCGTCGCGCTGCTGCAGGACGGAAACCCGGTGGAAGGGTTCGCCAATTTCTCGGCCACCTATGACAACGCGTCATACTACTTCACGTCGCAGGAAAACCTGGATGCGTTCCAGGCAAACCCCGTCGCCTATCTGCCCCAGCACGGCGGCTTCTGCTCGTTCGGGGTTTCGGTAGGCAAGAAGTTCGATGGCGACCCGGACCAGTATGTCGTTCACGACGGCAAGCTGTTCCTGTTCCTGAACGCGGCCACCCGCGCGAACTTTCTGAAGGACGTCGCAGGCACCAAGCAGACCGCGGACACCCAGTGGTCCAAGATCAAGCACACCGCTGTGGGTGATCTCTGATCCAAGCCAAGCGCAGGACCGGCTTTGCCCGGTCCTGTTCCCCTTGCCCTGCTCGCGTGAACGGCGTCAGGCGTCGGGCAGTTTTTCCGCAATGGCACCCAACGCAGCCTGCAAGGCCTCGTCGATGGACAGGGTACTGGTGTCCAGCAGAACCGCATCATCGGCCGGTTTCAGCGGTGCCTCGGCCCGGTTCATGTCCCGGTCGTCGCGCGCCTTCACGTCCGCAAGCACTTCGGCCTGCGTGGTGTCGTGGCCCTTGCCGATCAGCTCCAGAAAGCGGCGCTTGGCGCGCACCTCGGCGCTGGCGGTGACAAAGAGCTTCACCTCGGCCTCGGGGCAGATCACCGTCCCGATGTCCCGCCCGTCCAGAACCGCCCCACCCAGACGCCGGGCGAAGGCGCGCTGGAAATCGACCAGCGCGGAGCGAACTTCGGGAATGACTGCAACCTTGCTGGCAGCCTGCGCCACATCCGGCGTGCGCAGGTTGTCTGTCTCCAGATCCGAGGCCTGAAGCGCGCGGGCCGCCGCGATCGCGGGCGTGCCCTGCAAGGTTTTGGCCCCGACCGCACGATACAGCAGCCCGGTATCCAGATGGGCAAAGCCGAAATGCGCGGCAACCGCCTTGGAGATCGTCCCCTTGCCCGCTGCCGCAGGGCCGTCGATGGCGATGGTAAAGATCATGCCGCGCTTTCCAGCTTGGCCCCCAGCGCCGTCATCAGCGGCGTGAAGATCGGGAAAGAGGTCTGGATCGGCCCGCCATCGTCCACCGACACCGGATTTTGCGTGCCCATGCCCATCACCATGAAGGACATGGCGATCCGGTGGTCCAGATGGCTTTCGCAGGTTGCGCCGCCCGGCACCCCATCTGGGCCCAGACCGGTCACGGCCCACCAGTCTTCGCCCTCTTCCACGGTGACACCATTGGCCCGCAGGCCAACCGCCATCGCATCGATCCGGTCGGATTCCTTGACCCGCAGTTCCTTGACCCCGGCCATCATGGTCTTGCCTTCGGCAAAGGACGCCACCACCGACAGCACCGGGTATTCGTCAATCATCGAGGCCGCGCGCTCGGGCGGCACGGTGATGCCCTTCATGTTGGGCGAATATTTGGCCCGCAGATCCGCGACCGGCTCGCCGCCCTCTTCGCGCTCATTCTCATAGGTCAGATCAGCGCCCATCTCGCGCAGCGTGGTGAACAGGCCCGCCCGCGTCGGGTTCAGGCCAATTCCGGGCACCAGAACATCGGACCCCGGCACGATCAGCGCCGCGCAGACCGGGAAGGCCGCGCTGGAGGGGTCGCGCGGCACGGCGATCACCTGCGGTTTCAGCTCCGGCTGGCCGGTCAGGGTGATGACCCGGCCCTCTTCGGTGTCTTCAACGGTGATTTCCGCGCCAAAGCCCGCCAGCATCCGCTCGGTATGGTCGCGGGTGGCTTCCTGCTCGATCACAACCGTCTTGCCCGGCGCATTGAGACCTGCCAGCAGCACGGCGGATTTTACCTGCGCTGACGGCACCGGCACCGTGTAGCGGACCGGAACCGGCTCTTGCGCACCAACGATGGTCATCGGCAGACGCCCCCCCGACCGGCCCACGGCCTGGGTGCCAAACAGCTCCAGCGGATCGGTCACGCGCGCCATCGGACGTTTGTTCAGGCTGGCATCCCCGGTGAAGGTGGCGCTGATCGGACAGGTGGCCATCGCGCCCATGATCAGACGCACGCCGGTTCCCGAGTTGCCACAATCGATCACCTGGTCGGGCTCGGCATATCCGCCAACGCCAACCCCGTGAACCGACCAGTTGCCGCCGCCGTGGTTGGTGACCTCGGCCCCGAAGGCCTGCATGGCCTTGGCGGTGTCCAGCACGTCCTCACCTTCCAGCAGGCCGGAGATGCGCGTTTCGCCCACAGCCATGGCGCCCAGGATCAACGAGCGGTGCGAAATCGACTTGTCGCCGGGCACCTGCGCCTCGCCGGTCAGCGGCCCGCAACGGTGGGAGGTCATCGGGACGGGGGTGCCATGTCCGGACATGCGCAATCTTCCTTCTGCTAGCGTTAGCAGATCGATACCCAATCACCCCGAGAGGGTCCAGAGCGTTTTGTCGCTCTCCTCTGCCTCCCCCAGCCAGACCTCGGGATTGGTCTCGGCAATTTGCCAGAACAGCGCTTCGCCCAACGTATCCCGCAGCCGGATACAGATTGCCCGTTCGCTCAGTTCCTCCTGACGGGTCATGTAGAAATCGGACCCGAACAGGATACGCCGACGCAAGCGTCTGCTTTCCAGGTCATTGCCCTTGAGCAACAGCCGCAAGATCGGTGCGTAATCTTCGAAGTGAAACAGCGTGTAGGAGATATCGGTCCAGAGGTTGGGAAACTCCCCCGAACCGATCATCTGGCGGATCTGCTGCATCCAATTTTCGTGCCCCTGGGTTTCGGTCGCATTCACGTAAGCCGCCCAATCCCGCTGTCCGCCGAAATGTGCCAAACAGATCCGCAGTTCAGGGAAGGCGCGCAGGACCGGCAGATACGCATAGGGGCGGGTGTAGCCATCGGCGGTATAATCATCGACAGACCGCCCCTGCACGCCCCCTCTGGAACAATGGGTCATCACCGGCAGGTTGCGTTCGGCGACAACCGGATAGACCTCATTCATCAGGCGGGGGTGATCGGGCGGAAAGCCGATGCGCGGATAGATCTTGAGCCCGGCAAACCCTAGCTCTGTTATTGCGCGCAGACATTCTTCGACGCTGCCCGGCACTTCCGGATCCAGCGTGGCAAAGGGCAGAACCTGGCCAAGGTGATCATCGGCCATCCGAAGGGCAGCCAATTCATCATGCTGCGCCCTGAGGCCCACCGGAACCACCCCGTAGCCCGCGCCGCGCATGTCCATCGGCAGGATCACGAAGCGGGTGTTGCCAGGATAGTGCTTCTTGACCTCGCGAAAGATCAGATCCTGGGTGGGTTGCGCGCCGGTCTGCTGGAACTGGTACAGGCGGTCCACCTGATCGGCCAGGTTCTGCTGCCCCAGCAGGCGCAGCACGCCCGCGATGAACAGGATCAACCCGGGCGAGTTGCGCAGGACGCGAGCCGCCGGGAAAGGGAAGCCAACCGGCGCGTGCTGCGCCGTGTTGGTGTGAATATGGCAATTGGTGATGCGAAAATCGGGCATGATCTATCCTTCTCAAATAAGGATATCATGTCTCACTTCCGCATCGGTTTCAAAGTTTGCGGAAGGTTAGGTAGTGCGGCGTCCGGCCTTCGCGCAGCGCCTTTTGCTCGTAACGTGTGGAAATCCAGTCGTCCCAGCTCTCACGCCAGTCCGCGGGGCGTTCGGCCAGCCATTCGAACCCGGCTTTCGGCACTTCCTCAAGCGTCTGGCGCACGTAGTCGGGAATGTCGGTCGCCACGCGGAAAATCGATCCCGGCTTCAGACAGCGCGCCAGCGGCTCCAGGTGTTCCTGGGTCACGAAGCGCCGACGATGATGCCGTGTCTTGGGCCAGGGATCCGGATAGAGCAGGAACGCCCGCGAGATGGAGTTCTCGGGCAGCACATCCATCAGATCCCGCGCATCGCCCGGATGGATGGCGATATTGTCCGCATTGGCCTGCCGGATCTTGCCCAGCAGCATCGCGACGCCGTTGATGTAAGGTTCGGCCCCGATGATGCCCACATCCGGGTTGCGCTCGGCCTGATGCACCAGATGCTCCCCCCCGCCAAAGCCGACCTCCAGCCAGACCGGCCTGCCGCCAAACAGCCCGTCCAGATCCAGGTCCTTGCGCTCGGGGTTTTCGTCCCAGCCGACAGCGCCCGGCGCCAGGGCAGCCAGGTCTTCGTCCAGATAGGTCTTTTGGCTTTGCTTCAGGGTCTTGCCCTTGAAGCGTCCATAGAAGTTCCGGCGGGGGCGATTGGGATGATCCGTGCTCATGCCCCGGCCCATACTGGCTTGGAGGCTGCGTTGCAAGCGGCGGCGTGGGATCAGGTCGCCGGAAGGGTGCGCAGAAAGGCCGCGACCTCTGATCGGCTGCGCAGAACCTGTGTGGCGCGCCGGCCGGACCAGCGCTCGACAAAGCGCAGGGCGCGCAGGCGGCCATCCCTGTCGTAGCTCCAACAGAACTTCAGAAAGGCCCAATCGAAGCGCTCCGGGCAATTGGGGCCCATGTCGGGCCGGGTGCGCCCGTAGTAGCGCGCGGACCGCCACAGCACCCGCCTGATCCTGAGGGTACGGGGCATGTCCAGCAGGAGGATCAGATCGGCCCGTTCCGCACGATAGTCCATGCTGCGCGAGTGATTGCCGTCAAAAACCCAGGCCGGTGCATCGGCAGCCGCCTGTGCCATCTCCAGCACCTGTGGTTTTGCGCGTTCGACCCAGTCACCCTGCCAATAGATCGGATCCATATGCACCACCGGCAGGTCCAACTGCGCTCCCAGCGCACGCGCCAGCGTAGATTTGCCCGACCCCGGTCCGCCTATGATCATGATCCGCTGCATTACACGCCCTCATCTGCCCGAAAACGGAACCGCCGACCCTAGCCCACCGCGCAGACAGGTGGAAGCCCTGGGTTCCACACCGGCGGGGCTCCCGCGCCCGCGCAAAGCTGACGCTGTCAGCTTCACGAACGGCCTTGGGCCGGGCGCCGGGCGCTGCCCGGCGCGGTCACGCTTGGACACAGGATGCGCTTTGTTCGTCACCCGGGTAGACCCGCCGCCGCGCGCCGCGCGGCGGCCCGGCCCAACGGGAGGAGATTTTTCATTGGAAAAATCGACGACGGGCGGGAGCGCCCCGCACGCGGGCTTTTCCCTGCGCCACAAAAGAAAAGGGCGGCCCGCAATGGACCGCCCTCCAAAATTCAGTGCTGCCTGCGGATTACACGGCGGCCTTGAGCGCCTCGACCAGATCGGTGCGCTCCCAGCTGAAGCCGCCATCGGCTTCGGGATCACGACCGAAGTGGCCATAGGCCGCGGTGCGCTGGTAGATCGGCTTGTTCAGGCCCAGGTGCGAGCGGATGCCGCGCGGGGTCAGGTCCATGACCTGATCAATCGCCTTTTCGATCGCCGCCGGAGCCACTTCGCCGGTGCCATGGGTGTCGGCATAGATCGACAGCGGCTTGGACACGCCAATCGCATAAGACAGCTGGATGGTACATTTTTCAGCCATACCAGCAGCCACAACGTTCTTCGCCAGATAGCGCGCCACATAGGCCGCCGAGCGGTCCACTTTGGTCGGGTCTTTCCCCGAGAACGCGCCGCCACCGTGCGGAGCTGCGCCGCCGTAGGTGTCCACGATGATCTTGCGGCCGGTCAGACCTGCGTCCCCGTCGGGGCCGCCGATCACGAATTTGCCGGTCGGGTTCACGTGCCATTCGGTCGCTGCCGACAGCCAGCCTTCGGGCAGAACTTCGGTGATATAGGGTTCGACGATGGCGCGGATGTCTGCGCTGGTCAGCGCCTCATCCAGGTGCTGGGTCGACAGAACGACAGAGGACACGCCAACCGGCTTGCCGTCTTCGTAGACAACCGACAGCTGCGACTTGGCGTCCGGGCCCAGCGCCGGCTCGGCACCGGATTTGCGGACCTCGGCCAGGCGGCGAAGGATGGCGTGACTATACTGGATCGGAGCCGGCATCAGCGCAGGGGTTTCGGTGGTTGCGTAGCCGAACATGATGCCCTGGTCACCGGCACCTTCGTCCTTGTCGTCGCTGGCATCGACGCCCTGGGCGATATGCGCGGATTGTTCGTGCAGCAGGTTGGTCACTTCCACGGTTTCGTGGTGGAACTTGTCCTGCTCATAGCCGATGTCCTTGATGCAGGCACGGGCGATGTCTTCGATCTTGCCCATGTATTCGGCCAGCTTGGCCTGATCGGACAGGCCGACCTCACCACCGATGACAACGCGGTTGGTGGTTGCAAAGGTTTCTGCGGCAACGCGGGCCTCCGGCTCTTCTGCCAGAAACGCGTCAAGCACGGCGTCCGAAATGCGGTCGCAGACCTTGTCGGGATGGCCCTCGGAAACGGATTCCGAAGTGAAAGTATAGTTTTTGCGGGACATGAAGGCGCTCCATTGAAAGTAAAGCCAGTCACGCCAGGAAGCCGTTGTGACGGGCATTTCAGCGTGCATTAGGGTGCACGGCTGCATTGGTCAATGTTTATTTACGACGCAGGACAAAGATGCAAAGCGGCGTTGCGCCCAAAGCAATCCGCCCATGCTGGCCAGAAGAAACAACAGGACCGGCCAGTCGCCCGTGCGGCTGTAAATCGTCGGCGGCCCAGCTTGCGGCAGCGGGGCGTCCAGATACCCCGCCTGGCCAAGCGGCAGCATATGGGTGACACGGCCATCCGGCGCGATCATCGCAGACACACCCGTATTGGCGGCGCGGACCATCGGCACCCCCTGTTCGATCGCCCGCATCCGCGCCTGCACAAGGTGCTGATAAGGTCCTGACCGGGTCCCGAACCAGGCGTCATTGGTGATCTGGATCAGCAGATCAGGACGCGAAGGCGCGCCGTTGACGTCCTGCGGAAAAACCGCCTCATAGCAGATCAGAGGCAACACCTGCCCGATGCCGGGCACATCCAGCACCGCCGGACCCGGACCGGCTGAGAACCCTGCGCCCGACGTGGCCGCAAACCCGTGGATACCAAATCGCGCCATGACATCGCCAAAGGGGACATATTCACCGAAAGGCACCAGATGCTGCTTGTCATAGAGGCCGGCGACCTGCCCGTCCGACCCCAGCACCACGAATGAGTTGTAATAGCGCAGCTCTTCGCTGCGCTGCATCCCCAGGACAACGGGCGTGCCCCCTGCCGCCTCGGTCACCTTGCCCAGGACGAATTCCGCATGTTCCAGCAAACTAGGTACGGCAGTTTCGGGCCACACGATCAGGCTGGGCTGCGGGCCGGCGGCAGGGCTGGCAGTATAGTCCAGCTGCCGCTGAAAGAAGCGATGCATATGGTCCGGATGCCATTTCTGATCCTGCGGCGCGTTGGGCTGGATCAGCCGGACGGTCACGGTGCTGTTGCCCCCGTCCTGTCCAACCGGCGCTTGCCCTGCTGAGAGCGCCACCCAGAGCGCACCCAGAGCCAGAGGTGCCACCGCGCCGATCCCGCGGATCCGCCGTGGGGCCTGTCGCAGTAGCAGCAGTGGCACCGGCAGAATGCCCGCCAGTGTCACCAGCGCCAGACCATGCGGGCCAAACCCGCGCAAACCACCTGACAGCGATGTGTCGATCCAGAACTGACCAAAGGCCGCCCAGGGAAAGCCGGTCAGCACATAAGCGCGGGCAAATTCGGCCAGCGACCAGAGCACGATCAGCGCCGCGATCCGCCGGGCGCTGCTTCGGGGGCTGATGCGGATTGTCAGCCCAAAGGCCGCCCCCCAGAACAGCGCCAGCCCTCCTGCAAGGAACAGGATGCCAAACGGGGCCATCCAGGCGTGTCGTTCGGGGTCAACCAGAAACGGCTCGACGATCCAGGACATGCCCAGCCCGAAATAGCCAAGGCCAAACCACCAGCCCAGCGCAGCCCCCTTGCGCCAGGTCTCTGCCCGCAGCGCCAGCCAGGACAGAACCCCAAGCGCAACGGGGATCACCCAGAGATCATGATGCGGGGCCAGCGCGCGCGACAATAGTGCCCCGGCCAGAGCAACTGGCAGCGCAGACCGCAGAAAAGAACGGAGCCAGCCCGGAAGGGTCATTCAGCAGGAGGTGACACACGAACCCGCAGGCGCTTGATCCTCCGGGGATCGGCATCCACGACTTCGAACTCGGCCCCGTCCGGGTGCGGCACCACTTCGCCCCGCGCCGGGACGCGACCGGACAGCATGAAGACCAGCCCCCCCAAGGTATCTATTTCTTCGCCGTCCACGTCCTCGTGGTTGGTCAGCGAACAGCCGATTTCGGCCTCGAATTCCTCCAGCGGCGTCTTGGCCAGCGCGACGTAGCAGCCGGGCTTTTCCTGAACCCAGGTCTGCGCCTCATCGGTATCGTGTTCGTCTTCGATTTCGCCGACGACCTGTTCGATCAGGTCCTCGATCGTCAGCAGCCCGTCGACACCACCGTATTCGTCGATCACCAACGCCATGTGGCGGCGCTCGGTCTGCATCTTGGTCAGCAGCACGCCAATCGGCATGGAGGGTGGCACGAACAGCAGGGGCCGCAGCATCGTATCCAGGTCAAAGGTGCTGTCGTCACAGTTGAACCCATGCGTCAGCGCAAAGTCCTTGAGGTGGGCAAACCCCAGCGGGGTGTCCAGCGTCCCGTCATACACCGGGATCCGCGTCAGACCGCTTTCGCGGAAGACCTGGACCAGCTCATCCTTGGTGATGCTGTTGGAGACCGCCACAATGTCTGCGGTCGGGATCGCCACGTCTTCGACGCGCATCCGGCGCAGGTTGATCATGCCATGTGGTTGCGCATCAGGAACGGCTTCCCCGTTCTGCGTTTCCGCCTCTTCCGGCTCCGCCGGGTTCAAGGCCTCAAGGATACGGCCGAAGAACCCTGGCCTCTCTCCTGTTTCCGCAGCCGATTCGTGATCGGTGTCTTGATGCATGAACAGCGCGCCCTGCGCTGCGTTAGAACTGCCGTCCGTGTCGCCCATTGATCCTATCCAAGAGCCAAGTCCATGCCCGACGGTCAATTTCCGTCCGGGCGTTCAAAACGTGTAGATAGGAGCATTCTATCATCACGTTAAGGGATGAAATAGATTTTCGGGCGTCAAATCGACACGTTGTGGTGGCTGAGCATCTGTTTTCCCGGCCAAATGGCTCAAACGTCGTCCGGGTCCGGCAACAGATAGGGATCGGAAATTCCCATCCCGGACAGGATTTCCACCTCAAGCGCCTCCATCCGGGTCGCATCGCCATCCCGGATATGATCGAACCCCAGAAGGTGCAAAAGCCCATGAACCATCAGGTGGGTGACATGATCGTCGAAGGTTTTTCCGGCCTCTTCGGCCTCACGCAGGCAGGTGTCATAGGACACCGCGATATCGCCCAGGCAAATCTCTCCGGCGAAATCGGCTTCAGGCGCCTCCGGCTCCGCCCCTTCGTCCTCGGGCGACAGGTCCTCTGCCGGCCAGCTCAGCACATTCGTGGGGGTTTCCTTGCCGCGAAATTCCGCGTTCAGCGTGGCAATGCGTGCATCATCACAGGCCAGAACAGAGATTTCGCACTCTTCGGGGTCCAGTGCCCTGGACTTTAGCACCACCTGCGCCGCGCGCTCGGCCAGAGCAGCGAATGCGACCTGTGTCCAGCGCGCGTCTTCGATGGAGATTTCCAGCATGTCTTTGCCTTCACGCAAGGGGATGCACGGCCAGCAAAGCCCGCGCAGCCCCTGCGCAGAGCCACTCAGCCGGGCTTGGTATCGGCCTCATACGCCTCGATGATCGCCGCGACAAGCGGGTGCCGGACCACGTCACGGGCGGTGAAATAGTTGAACCCGATTTTGGGGATCGTTTTCAGCAACCGTTCCGCATCGGCAAGGCCGGACATCACACCGCGCGGCAGGTCGACCTGGCTGCGGTCCCCGGTGATCACCATGCGCGAGCCTTCGCCGAGACGGGTCAGGAACATCTTCATCTGCATGGTGGTGGCGTTCTGCGCCTCATCCAGCACCACAAAGGCATTGGACAGGGTTCGCCCGCGCATGAAGGCCAGCGGCGCGATCTCGATCCGCTTTTCTTCCAGCAGCTTGGCAAGCTGTTTGCCCGGCAGGAAATCGTTCAGCGCGTCATAAAGCGGCTGCATGTAGGGGTCGACCTTGTCCTTCATGTCGCCCGGCAGATAGCCCAGCTTTTCGCCTGCCTCCACCGCCGGACGCGACAGGATGATCCGGTCTACATGCCCGGTGATGAACATCGACACGCCCACGGCCACGGCCAGATAGGTCTTGCCGGTGCCCGCCGGGCCGATGCCGAACGCCAGTTCGTTTTCGAACAGCGATTGCACATAGGCCTTCTGCGCGTCGGTCCGGGGTTCGACCAGCTTCTTGCGGGTCTTGATTTCAACCGGGCCGCCCTTGAACATCTCAAGCTGATCACCCGGAGCCGGGTCGGCCTGGTTGCCCATGCGCACCTCCCGGTCAATGTCGCCGCTTTCGACCTGCCGTCCGGTTTCAAGCCGATCATACAGTGCCTGCAACACCTCGGCTGCCTGCTGGCGGGCCTCGGCCTCGCCCATGATGGACAGCTGGTTGCCACGCCGGACGATCTGGACGCCGGTCTTCTGTTCGATGTCGGCCAGGTTGCGGTCATATTCACCGCACAGGTCGATCAGCAAGCGGTTGTCAGGAAATTCCACAAGCAGCTCATGCAGATCTGCGGGATCTTGGGTCTCTGTCAGGGCGCCGATGGCCATCTGCTCTCCTGTCTTGGCAGTCTGACCCCAGTTTGCAAAAGCCCAGAGAGTCGCGCAAGGCGCGGAGTTGAAAATTCACGTGACTGAAACAAAAACAGCCGCTCCAGAGGAGCGGCTGCCACAAGATATAGCGGTACCTCAGAGGATATCCGGGAAGATCGAGCCCTCTTTGAAGGGACCGGTCGCAACGCCGGAGGGCGCGGCACCCGAACAAATCGGCCGTCCATCAGGGCCCAGACGCGCGGAGAGATAGCCTTCGACACCATCATCGATGATCCAGTGGTCACAGCCCTGCGGGTCAACCCAGATCCCCGCCTTCAGCTGGCTCAGGTCCTTGGAATCGTAACCATAGTCACGGGTCTTGTCTTCGATCTCACAGGCAGCCAGCGTTCCGACGGCAGCAAGAAGGGCGATGGATTTGATGAGTTTCATGATCTTTCCCCCTTAGCGCACACAGATGATTTCGACACGGCGGTTCTGGGCCATGTTGGACGCGCTGGTGTTGGGAACCCGCGGGTTCCGCTCGCCATAGCCGCGCACATCCAGGATGCGTGCGCCGACGCTCTGGCCCACCCGTGCAACCGAATTTGCACGGCGTTCGGACAGACGCATGTTGTATTCATCCGAGGCCCGGCTGTCGGTGTGACCGGTGATGATGAAACCGGACGCGGTGGCGCTTTGGAAGAACTGCGCCAGACGCTGCTTGCCCGCGGCATTGATGTGGTGCTTGTCGGTGGCAAAGAACTGGTCGGACGGCATCACGCCGCAGACATTGCCCCGGCGGCAGACCGGGATGCCCTGGCGGTTGACGTGCGGCGTCATATAGCCTTCGGCACCGTCATCCATGACCCAGTGTTCGCACCCATCCGGGTCCACCCAGATGGTCGGAACATAGCGTTCCCCAAGCACTGTGCGTTTCTGTTGAGCCTCGGCAGGCGTGGTAATGGCCCCAGCCAGGGCGACAGCGGCTGCCAGCACGGGCAGCAAGCCTTTCAGTTTGAAATCAAACACCGCAGATATCCTTCACCTTGTTCCCCCGAAATCTGGCGCCAGAACCCCATTTCGGTGGGCACCCACAATTGAATTGGGCTAAGCTTAGGAAAATAAGAGTGAATTGTGAAGCAAATTCCACCACATATTGTGGCAGAATTCGCGACACTCACCAGAGATCGACAAAATTGTCTACAGTTCGCGACCAATATCCGAGGCGATTAACCTGACGGTAAAGCGCGCCGCGACGCGCCCCCTGTTCAGTCCAGCAGTTCACCGGCCAGGGAATTTGCCCCCGATGACACGATTCTGACCCGCTTCAGGTCGCCCACCTGGATACCTTCGCCGCGCACGTGGACCGCGTGCAGATAGTCCGATTTGCCGACCATCTGACCGTCCTGACGGCCCGGCTTTTCGAACAGAACGCCAACTTCGCGGCCTACCATGCTGTCCTGAATTTCACGCTGCTGGCGCGTCAGCAGGGCCTGTAGCCGCTGTAGACGGTCGTCAGCCTCGGCCGGATCGACCTGCGCGCGTTCGGCCGCAGGCGTGCCCGGACGGGTGGAATATTTGAACGAATAGGCGGTGCCGTATTTGACCTCTTCGATCAGGTCCAGCGTGGCCTGGAAATCCTCTTCGGTCTCCTCGGGGAAGCCAACGATGAAATCGCCCGACAGGAGCAGATCCGGACGCGCGGCGCGGATGCGCTCGATCAGGCGGATGTAGCTTTCGGCCGTGTGGCTTCGGTTCATCCGCTTCAGGATCTTGTCCGACCCCGCCTGAACCGGCAGGTGCAGATAGGGCATCAGCTTGGCACAGGTGCCATGCGCCTCGATCAGGTCATCCTGCATGTCATTGGGGTGGCTGGTGGTGAAACGGATGCGCTCCAGCCCGTCGATCTTGTCCAGCTGCCAGATCAGCTGCGCCAGGGTCATGTCCCCATTCGGGCCGGCGCCGTGATAGGCGTTGACGTTCTGGCCCAGCAGGGTGATTTCCCGCACGCCGCGTTCGACCAGATCCCGCGCCTCGGTCAGGATGCGATCTGCCGGGCGGCTGACTTCGGCCCCGCGCGTGTAGGGCACGACGCAGAAGGCACAGAATTTGTCACATCCTTCCTGAACGGTCAGGAAGGCGGTCGGCCCGCGCGACGCCCGCGGACGCTGCTTCAGCGTCTCGAACTTGTCTTCCTCGGGGAAATCGGTGTCCAGCGCCTTTTCACCCTGGCGGGTTTTCTGCTCCATCTCCGGCAGGCGATGATAGCTCTGAGGGCCGACCACCAGATCGACCAGCGGCTGGCGGCGCATGATCTCTTCGCCTTCCGCCTGAGCCACACAGCCCGCGACGCCGATCTTCAGATCCGGCTTGTCGGCTTTCAGCCCCTTGAACCGGCCCAGCTCGGAATAGACCTTTTCAGCGGCCTTTTCCCGGATATGGCAGGTGTTCAGCAGGATCATGTCTGCATCATCGGGCGATTTCGTCTCGACATAGCCCTGTCCACCCATGGCTTCGGCCATGCGTTCACTGTCATAGACGTTCATCTGACAGCCATAAGTCTTGATATACAACTTCTTGGGTGCGGACATCGGGCGCGGCCTTCTTGCGGCAGGTGGAACAGCGGTCTTTCCTATCGAAGAACAGGACCGCTTGCAATGCGTCGGCGCTTATCCGATTTTGGTGCAAAACGCCAGCATGGCGACGCAGGAGAGCAGACAGTGGAACATGCATCGGTTGACGCTTTGGTCGGACAGGCCGGAACCGTTCTGGCAAAGGGCCCTGTGGCCCTGATCTTTGTCGAGGATGACACGGAGCTGGCGACCACCTTGCGCCATCACCTGCAATGCGGGTTCACCCAGGTGGTTGCCTTCATGCCGGACGCCTTCGACCTGCCCAAGGATGTCGAAGGCAAGGTCCATCGCGTCCCCTTCGACTGCGGCCCGGCGGATGCGGTTTTTGACACGGTGAACAAGCTGATTGATGCGGTGCCAGCCGGGACCTGGATGTACTACTGCTACAACACGGAATACCTGTTCTTCCCGTTCTGCGAAAACCGATCGGTCGCAGAGATGCTGACGTTCCACACCGAAGAACGTCGCGATGCGATGCTGGCCTATGTGATCGACCTGTATGCCGGCGACCTGAAAGCCCACCCCAATGCCGTTGCGCTGGAGAACGCCTGTCTGGACAAATCCGGCTACTACGCCCAGTCCCGCAAGGATCCCGCCACGGGCCACCCGCGCGAACGGCAGCTGGACTTCTTTGGCGGGCTGCGCTGGCGATACGAAGAGCATATTCCGCGTAACAGCCGGAAAATCGACCGGATCGCCCTGTTCAAGGCCAAACCGGGCCTGCGGCTGCTGTCCGATCACACGTTCAACGATCAGGAATACAACACATATGCCTGCCCCTGGCATCACAACCTGACGGCTGCGATCTGTTCGTTCCGGACCGCCAAGGCGCTCAAGCGCAATCCGGGGTCCGCTTTCGACATCGACACCTTCCGCTGGCACAATTCCACCAACTTTGAGTGGCACTCGCGCCAATTGCTGGACCTGGGCCTGATGGAACCCGGTCAGTGGTTCTAAAGCCCCTGCCCCGCGGGCAGCGCAAAAACCCGGCCGCCTCTGCGCCCGGGTTTCCGCGAAGTATCATTCGGACCTGATCCGACCTTACCTCTGCAACAGGATCGGGAACCAGTCCTCCCGCAGACGCTGACCGGGCTGCATGTCATGTCCCGGGAACGGCGGTGAGGTGCGGCCCGGACGCTCGACATAGCGGGCATCATCACCGACCAAGCGCAGCGAGAACGCCCGGCGACGTGACGCAGAGGTGTTGCCGCGCGCGCCGTGCAGGATCTTGTAGTTGAAAGCCACGGCATCGCCCGGCTGCATCGCGTATTCCAGCACGTTCATGCCCTCGGCATCCGGGTCCGGCACCGGCATGTACTGCCCCTCATCCGGGAAGAAATCCTCCTCCGATACCCAGCGGGTCGGCAGCACTTCCTTTTCCCAACGGTGAGAGCCCGCGACGCAGCGCAGGGTTGCCTCATCCACCGGGTCCAGCGGCGACCAGAAGCTGATCGTCTGTTCCCCTTCGACGAAATAATAGGGACCATCCTGATGCCATGGGGTGGGCAGCGAGGTGCCCGGCTCCTTGACCAGCACGTGGTCGTGGAACATCTGCACCGATTGGGACTTCATCAGGTCCGCGGCGACTTCGGCCACCGGTGATTCCTCGATCGCCTGCTTCAGCTCCGGGATCCGGGTCCAGTTGCAGTAATCGTCAAAGAAACGGCCCGTGTGACCGGCCTTTTCGTTGTTCGACGCAAACGGGCCGGGCTCTTCCATATTCGCAGCCACACCGGCGCGCAGCAGTTCGACCTGGTCCGCGAAAAGGCCACGGATCAGGACAACGCCGTCCGTCTGGAATTGTTCGATATCCTGTTGGGTGATGAGCGGATGAACCATTTGCATGTCCTCTGATCTGTTTCCGCAACATAGGTGACAGCAGAATAAATCATTTTCAAATAATAAGTGGAAACCATATAGTTAACTTCATGTTATATATCACGCTGCGCCAATACGAATACATCACAGCAATCGCCCGCTATGGCAGCCTGTCAGAGGCCGCAGACGCGTTGCATGTCAGCCAGCCCGCCTTGTCAACGGCCCTGACCCGGATCGAGGATCACCTGGGGCAGCAGCTGTTTCACAGGCGGCGCGGCTCTCCCCTGACCCTGACACCGCAGGGGCGGCGCTTTGCCGAACGGGCGGCGGCGCTGCTGGATCAGGCGGAAAAGCTGGAAACGCCCGGCGCGTCGGAGACCGCGCAGCGCCATATCATATTCGGTTGTTTCACCGATCTGGCGCCCTTCTTTCTGGCCCCCGCGCTGCAGGCTTTGCGCGTGGCGCGCCCGGATCTGAGCTTTGAATTCCGGTCAGGCTCCTTCGAAAGCCTGATCCACGATCTGATCGAAGGGCGGATCGACATGGCGCTGACCTATGACCTGGGGTTGGATGCGAATTTCCAGCGGTTCGAGCTGACCCGCATTGTACCCCATGCGTTGATGCCGCCGGATCACGCCCTGGCCACAAGGGGGGATGTGGCGCTCAGCGAGCTGGCCCGGCATCCGCTGATCCTGTCCCACGAAGGCCTGTCGGTGCAGCACATGCTGGGCCTTTTCCGCGGCATCGGGGCCAAGCCCCGCATTGCCCACAGGGCGGCGTCGCTGGAACTGCTGCGCAGTCTGGCCGCGAATGGTGAGGGGATCGGCGTCAGCTACAGCCTGCCGCCCTCGGGATGCAGCTATGACGGGCAACCACTAAGCGCCGTGCCGATTTCCGATCCTGATGCCCCGGAGGCGGTGATCCTGGCATCGCATGTGTCCCCGACGCAAGATGTCGATCTAGACCAGATCGCGGGGATTCTGGCAGACACGCTGAACACCCCTGCCCCGGCACGCCGAAGCAGCTGATATGTCCGATAGCGGACCCCGAAGTCAGATCTTGCGCAGGCGGATGACCACGTCGACCGAGGCGATCTCGACCCCGTCGGGCGCGTCCGGAAGACGCTGAATCACCAGTTGATCAGACGGCGCATCGGTCAGCCGCGCTTCGTCCTCCCAGAAGAAATGCGGATGATCATGGGTGTTGGTGTCGAAATAGCTTTTCGACCCGTCCACGGTGATTTCCTGCAACACGCCCGCGTCGCAGAAGGCCCGCAGCGTGTTGTAGACCGTCGCCAGCGATACCGCAGCGCCGCTTGTCTTGGCCGCCTCGAACAGGCTTTCGGCCGTGACGTGGCGGTGCTTACCATCGCCCACAAGAAGTTCAGCCAACGCCACCCGCTGGCGCGTTGGGCGCAATCCGGCTTTGACCAACCATCCGGTGGCGATTTCCTCGCTTTGCGGCGTCATCGGCATGTCCTGCTCTTGCGTTGCTGACAGTATATATAATGGCAATTTCGCTCCAACTTCAAATGAAATTCATTCGCAACTGAGAACAACAGCGCGAAATCGTCGCGTACACGCGGTCTTGCAGGACCCTCGGCGGCGGTGCTAGACGAGGCAGAACTTTGGAACACAGACCCCACAAGGCAGGAGGCGCGCCGGAATGGCCCAATACCCCAGCAGCTTTGACAAAGACGATTTGCTGAAATGCGCCCGCGGCGAACTTTTCGGCCCCGGCAACGCCCAGCTGCCTGCGCCTCCCATGTTGATGATGGACCGCATCACCGACATCAGCGCCGATGGTGGCGCCCACGGCAAAGGTCACGTGCTGGCCGAATTCGACATCACCCCGGACCTGTGGTTCTTTGATTGCCACTTCCCTGGAAACCCGATCATGCCCGGCTGTCTGGGCCTGGACGGCCTGTGGCAGCTGACCGGTTTCAACCTGGGCTGGCGCGGCTGGCAGGGGCGCGGCTATGCGCTGGGTGTGGGTGAGGTCAAGCTGACCGGCATGGTCCGCCCCGACCGCAAGATGCTGACCTACAAGATCGACTTCACCAAGGCGATCCAGACCCGCCGCCTGACCATGGGCGTTGCCGATGGCATCGTCGAGGCAGACGGCGAAGTGATCTATCAGGTCAAGGACATGAAGGTGGCCCTGTCGGAGAGCTGATCCGCCTGTTGCCACAGGAAAAGAGAGGCTTTCGAGCCTCTTTTTTTTGAACTCAAATTCGAGAGGACTACATCATGACAATTACCCACAAGGATCTGTCTGACGCACGCACGGCCTGGGGACAGGGTAAGATTGCCATTTCGAAAGCCTTCGAAGACGGCGGAATCGAAGCAGCCCGTCAGGTAGCGGATGCCCATCTGGACGCGATCTATGGCTATGACCTGGGTCCGGTGCTGTTCAAACCCACCATGGCCAGCGGACCGCAGACCTTCCGCCCGACCAAAGAGGGCGCACTGGCCTATTTCTGCGGTCACTCCGAAGAATACCCGCGGGATGGCGGCTTTGCGATCCAGGGCTGGCGCGCCATGGACAGCGTGACCTCGGCCGAGTTCATCGACGGCGATGTCGCCATGTGGATGGGCTGGGTGATGCTGACCGACAAGAACGGCAACGTGACGAAAGTGGACAAGTCGTTTGGCTACAAGAAAGGCGCCGACGGCAAACTGCGCATCGTGCTGCACCATTCGTCGCTGCCCTATCAGGGATAAGGCGGGACCCGGCGCGGTCCATCACCGTCCAGACGCGACAGTCAAAGGAGGCCCCCGCGGCCTCTTTTTTTGTTGCATGGTTACGGCGCGCCGGATGACGCCCTGCGGATTTCCAAAACTATGCGCAGCTTCGCCATGCTTGCGCCACGATCCTGCGGCACCAAACGGGGACATAGAAGCTAACCTAATTTTCGCGGTGCCCTGATGACCTTGTCCTTTCTTCTCGCTTTGTTGCTTGCCTGGCCCACCTTTGGCCTGTCCCTGCTGGCCTGGTTCGGATGGCGCATGTGGGTGGGCTACAGCCGTGCCAGGGCCTCGCAGAAAAGCGAAGTGATGACCGCGTTGCTGGAACCCGTGTTCCGCGGAGAATACGCGATGTTCACCATGGGCTTGGAACTCCCCTATCCCGACCATCTGCTGGATGAGGACTTCAACGATGGTGATCTCCGGACCCAAGAGGACATGCACCAGTGCGGGCGGCTGATCATGAAGTATCTGGCCCACAACCCGAAAGAGGCCGAGGCCTTCATCGACGCCCTGCGATACTATGGCACCACCAAACAGGGGGAATTCGAAGAGCCCCATGAGGTGCTGGACTGGGAATTCTATCGCTACCGCTGTGACGGGCCGATGAAGCTGGTCTCCTATCGCGCCGTGGCCGCGCTGATGAGCCAAAACACCCTGCCCTGCTTTCGCAGCGTGGATCTGGGCACCGTCAAGGAACGCCTGCAGGACATGGACGCAACCCTGCGGGACCGCATGAAGGCGAGCGCCTGAGACACACCCTACGGGGCGACGTTCCGGCCCTCTTGCACCGCTCCCTTGCAATGCATAGTAAGGCGTAAGCAATCAAGGGAGTACACGTATGCGTCGTGTCGTCGTCACCGGCTTGGGGATTGTCTCGTCGATCGGGAACAACGCCCAAGAGGTCATCGCCTCGCTCAAGGCGGGCAAATCGGGCATCGAAGCCAGCCCCGAGATGGCCGAGCATGGTTTTCGCAGCCAGATCGCCGGCACACTGAAGCTCGATGTCACCGAACACGTGGACAAACGCACCCTGCGTTTCATGGGCCCCGGTGCCGCCTATGCCCACATCGCGATGAGCCAGGCCATCGAAGATTCCGGCCTGACCGAAGACGACGTGGTCAATGTCCGCACCGGGCTTGTGGCCGGTTCGGGTGGTCCCTCGACCAGCTCGATGCTGACCGCGCACCAGGTTGTGGCCAAGACCGGCGCAACCAAGCGCATCGGCCCCTTCGCGGTGCCGAAATGCATGTCCTCGACGATCTCGGCCAACCTGGCCACCGCGTTCAAGATCAAGGGCATCAACTATTCGATCACCTCGGCCTGTTCGACCTCTCTGCACTGCATCGGCAACGCCGCAGAGCAGATCATGATGGGCAAGCAGGACGTGATGTTCGCCGGTGGCGGCGAAGAACTGGACTGGACCCTGTCGTGCCTCTTTGACGCGATGGGTGCGATGTCCTCGAAATACAATGACACGCCGGAAAAGGCCTCGCGCGCGTTTGACGAAAACCGCGATGGCTTCGTGATCACCGGTGGTGGCGGCATCGTCGTGCTGGAAGAGCTGGACCACGCGCTGGCGCGCGGTGCCAAGATCTATGCTGAAGTGACCGGCTTTGCCGCGACCTCGGACGGGCACGACATGGTGGCGCCGTCGGGTGAAGGCGGCGAGCGCGCGATGCGCCTGGCGCTGTCCACCCTGCCCGAAGACCGCAAGATCAGCTACATCAACGCCCATGGCACCTCGACGCCGGTTGGCGACGTGGGCGAAGTCGAAGCCTGCCGCCGCGTCTTTGGCGAAGGCTACGTGCCGCCGATCAGCTCGACCAAGTCGATGACCGGTCACGGTCAGGGGGCCGCCGGCGCGATGGAAGCGATCTTCTGCCTGCTGATGCTGGACAATGATTTCATCACGCCCTCGATCAACGTGGACACCCTGGCCGAAGGCATCAACGAAGGCGAAATCGCCACCGAGCTGGTGGAGAATGCGGGCCTTGATTCGGTGATGACCAACAGCTTCGGCTTTGGTGGCACCAACGGATCGATGGTTCTGAGCAAGTATCGGGGGTAACGGACATGTCGGGAATTCTGCAAGGAAAGCGTGGCCTGATCATGGGCGTTGCCAATGATCGTTCCATCGCTTGGGGCATTGCCAAAGCCATGCACGAAGCAGGGGCCGAGCTGGCCTTCACCTATCAGGGCGAAGCCTTCGGTAAGCGTCTGGAGCCGCTGGCCGAATCGGTCGGGTCCGATTTCATGGTAGATGTGGACGTCACCGATGATGCTTCGCTGGACGCCGCGTTCGAACAGCTGCAATCGCGCTGGCCGACAATCGATTTCGTCGTCCATGCCATCGCCTATTCCGACAAGGCTGAGCTGACAGGGCGCTTCCTGAACACCACGCGGGCCAACTTCAAGAACTCGATGGACATCAGCGCCTATTCCTTCATCGAGGTGGCGCGCCGCGCCTATCCGATGATGCAGGAAAACGGCGGTACACTGCTGACGCTGACCTATCAGGGCAGCAACCGCGTTGTGCCGAACTACAACGTCATGGGCGTTGCCAAGGCGGCACTGGAATCGGCCACCCGTTACCTGGCCAACGATCTGGGCCCCGAAGGCATCCGCGTAAACGCAATTTCGCCCGGCCCGATGAAAACCCTGGCAGGGGCGGCCATCGGTGGCGCGCGCAAGACCTTCAAGCACACCGACCAGAACGCGCCGATGCGGTCGAACGCAACGCTGGAAGCGGTGGGAGGCACGGCGGTCTATCTGGCGTCTGACGCCGGGGCCTGCACCACGGGTGAGATCATCCGCGTTGACGGTGGGTTCCACGTGCTGGGGATGCCGCAGCCGGATCACCTCTGAGCGTCAAGCGCACCGACTTCTGTTGAAGACCTGCCCCCTTGGCGGGCCTTTTTCTTTGGTCGGACGTCACCAACTCTCCGCGACTTCGCCACGTCTCTGCCACGTTCGTTAGCGATAGGTTAACGCATGGAACAGCAAGACACCCATATCCCGGACGACGAGCAGCGCCTCACCGAAGCGCTTCGTGCCCCCCGTTATCGGTTGCTGCCGTTGCATCTGTTGCGCGGCGTGACCCTGGCCGCCTGTGCTTTGACAATGGGTCTGGTTCTGATCTCGGACCCGAAGATCAGCGGCCGCAGCTCTGCACTTGATCAAAAGGATGCCGTGGCACAGGCGGACCCGTCCCAGCCTCCCCGCGCCCTGTCCAGACAGGGCAATCAGCCTGTGGCCGAGATCCGCGAACCCGAACGGCTGCTGCCGCTTCGTGCCATTTCTGCCCTTGGTGCGCTGACCGGGACCGCCCGCACCCGTCTGCGTGGCGAAAACCATGACTATCTGCCCCGACCGATCCCCCCAAGCGAACCGGGCGAACAATCGGCGCGACAGCTCGCTGCGGTCTATCCGACCAGTGCATCCAACAGCGGTGCGCGTCCAACCGTTTCGGTGATGCCCCGCAACCGCATCCCAGTGCGCCGCAGCGGGATCATCGCGGCTCAGAACTGAAGCGCGGCGTCCAGTTCACGCCCAAGAACGGCGATCAGTTCACCGGCGGGCAGCGAGCGGGCCAAAGGAGCGCCCTGCCCGGCCCATTGCGCCCCGAAACCGGGCACACCCTTGGCCTTGGCTGCTGCCGCCAGGGCCTTTGCCGCATCATAGGCGATCGGATAATCCGGCACCTCTGACGGAGCGATGTCGGCGGCCCACTGCACATAAGGGTTGCCCAAACAGCGCGCTGGCCGCCCCGAAACGGCCGAGGTCAGCCGCGTGTGGTGGCCCTGATCTGACAGCAACGCCGTTCGATAATCCTGATCGGCCAAGCTTTCGGGACAGGCAATGAACGCGGTACCCAGCTGCGCAGCACTTGCCCCCGCCGCCAGCGCCGAGGCGACTGCTCCCCCGGTCATCAGCCCCCCGGCGGAAATCACCGGAATCTCCAACCTGTCGGCCAGGATCTGTGTCAGGGTCAGGCAGCCCAGGTGATCATCATTGCCGTGCGGGTCAAAAATGCCCCGGTGTCCACCGGCTTCAGTCCCCTGCGCGATCACCGCATCCAGACCGGCCTCTTGTATGAGCAGCGCCTCTGGCAGCGACGTCGCGCTTGCCATCAGATAGGCCCCGGTCTTGCGAAGGTCCCGCAGGACATCGGGTGCAGGCAGGCCGAAATGAAAGCTGATCACCTCGGGCCGTTCCTCCAACAGCATGGACTGCATGTCGGAATGGGTCAGGAAGCTTTGATAGATTTCGCTTAGCTTTTCAGGGGGCTGCGCGTCAAACCGGTCAAACAATGGTGCCAGTTTGCGCAGCCAGGCAGCTTCGGTCTGTGCGTTTGCGGTGGCGGGCTGATGGCAGAAGAAGTTGACGTTCAGCGGGCCGTCCGCACCGGCCCGAAATTCATGGATCATATGGCGGGCCTGTGCCACGCCCGAGGCCCCAAGGCCCAGCGATCCAAGCCCCCCGGCCCGCGTCACCGCAGCGGCCATGGCCGGGGATGAGACACCGGCCATCGGTGCCTGAATGATCGGCCAGCGCAAGCCCAGCCGATCCATGATTGCCGTCGGTTCCATTCCAATGCCCTCCACCCTGTTGCCGCCACCAAAGCCGCTGACGGGCGGAAAGGCAACGGATCAGTTGATGGAGACCAGCTCGATGTCGAAAATCAGGTCCTTGCCCGCCAGCGGATGGTTGGCATCCAGCGTCACGGTGGCATCATCGACCTCAACCACGGTCACCGGCAGAACCTGCCCTTCGGGGCTCTGCATCTGCAGCTGGGTGCCGATCTCCAGCGGGATATGGTCCGGAATGCCTTCGCGCGGGATCGCCTGACGGGCGGCGGGGTTCAGCGGGCCATAGGCCTTGTCGCAGGGAATGTTCAGCGTCTTCTTTTCACCCACGGTCATGCCGGGCAGTTCGGAATCCATGCCTTCGATGACCTGACGCGCACCGACGGTGAATTCCAGCGGATCACGCCC
Source organism: Paracoccaceae bacterium (assembly GCA_022763485.1). Lineage (GTDB taxonomy): Bacteria > Pseudomonadota > Alphaproteobacteria > Rhodobacterales > Rhodobacteraceae > Aliisedimentitalea. The sequence goes on from JALEGX010000158.1 coordinate 31,019, forward strand.
TTCGGAGCTGTCGAAAACGCTCCCGTCCGCAAGGGTGCCTGTGTAGTGGATACGCACGGTATCGCCGTTCTTTACCTCGGTCATCTGGGGTCCGATCTGTCTGTGTCGTTGCAAAGCCACGCACCCTACAGGTTCCTGTCCGAATGTAAATCCGATGTGATTGTACCAGAAACGATTGTGGTCTTTTCCCCACCTGCGGCCTGTGCCATCGTCTGGCCAAGGAGGACAGCCAACCATGCCCATCACCACATGCGTGTTCGATGCCTACGGGACATTGTTCGACGTCACCGCCGCAGCCCGCCAGGCCGCCGAAGACGGGACGTTTCCGCAGCTTCAGGATCGCTGGATGCAACTGGCCGGTCACTGGCGACAGAAACAGCTACAATACACATGGTTGCGGGCGATCACGGATGCCCACGCAGATTTCTGGGACGTGACGCAGGATGGTCTGGACTGGGCGCTGGAGGCCACCGGTCTGGACGGCGATGCGGCCCTGCGGCAGCGCCTGCTGGATCTCTACTGGGAACTGCAGGCCTATCCGGAAGTTCCCGCCATGCTGCGCAGCCTCAAGGCGGCCGGCCTGAATACCGCGATCCTGTCCAACGGATCGCCCGACATGCTGAATGGGGCCGTGCAATCCGCCGGGATCGGCGACGTGCTGGATGACGTGCTGTCGGTTGAGAGCGTTGGCATCTTCAAGCCGGACGCGCGGGTCTATGATCTGGTCGGACAGCGGTTCGGCTGTGCCAAGGACGAGGTGCTCTTTGTCTCCTCCAATGGCTGGGACGCCGGTTGCGCCACCGGCTATGGCTTCCTGACCACCTGGGTGAACCGTGCGGGCGAACCGGTTGACCGCCTGCCCTGGCGTCCGGCCCATATCCTGAACGACCTGACCACCATTCCCACGATTGCCGGAGTTTGAATGCCCCGTTTTGAAACGACCGATGGCCTGTCCCTGCATTACGAAGACCGGGGGACCGGCCAGCCTATTCTGTGCCTTGCCGGGCTGACCCGATGCAGCCGCGATTTTGACTTTTTTGCCCCCCATGCCACGGATCTGCGGATGATTGCGCTGGACTATCGCGGCCGCGGCAAATCGGATTACGACCCTGACTACATGAACTACAACGTCCTGCGCGAAGGCCATGATGTTGTTGAACTTCTGGATCACCTGGGGCTGGACAAGGTCACCGTTCTGGGCACCTCGCGGGGCGGGTTGATCGCCATGGCGCTGGCCGCCTCGCACCCTGAACGCCTGTCGGGTGTCATCCTGAACGATATCGGCCCGGTGGTTGGTCCTGCGGGGATTGCCCGGATCATGGCCTATGTGGGAAAGAAGCCCGTTTCAAAGACCCATGATCAGGCCGCACAGGCCCTGAAAGAAGCGATGGAGCCGGAGTTCCCGGGCGTCCCGCTGTCCCGCTGGCGCCAGCAGGCAGAGATCCAGTATCAGCTGGGCCCCGAAGGCTTGGAGCTGCGCTATGATGACCGCCTGCACAAGGCCCTTCTGGAGCAGGCCGCGGCCGGTGCCACGCCGGACCTGTGGCTGTTTTTCGAGGCTCTGAAGACCCTGCCCCTTGGCGTCATTCGGGGGGGCAACTCGGACATCTTGGGACCTGACACCCTGGCCGAGATGAAGCGCCGCCATCCCGATCTTCTGGCGGCAGACGTGCCCGATCGGGGCCATGTGCCCTTTCTGGATGAACCCGAAGCGCTGGATGTGATCCATGCCATTCTGGAGCGTGCCGCATGACGTCTCTGACCATGATCGAAGCCGCAGCCCAGCGCCTGCAGGGCCACGCGCGCCTCACTCCGCTGCTCAGTTCCCCCTTTCTGGATGACATCGCCGGGCGCCGGGTTCTGGTGAAGCCGGAGTGCCTGCAGCATACCGGGTCCTTCAAGTTCCGTGGGGCCTGGTCGGCAGTATCAGCTCTGGATCCTGAGACCCGCAGCCGGGGGGTGCTGGCCTTCTCCTCCGGCAACCATGCACAGGGCGTGGCCTTTGCCGCCCGCGAACATGGTATCCCTGCGGTCATCGTCATGCCCGAAGACGCCCCCAAGCTGAAGATCGACAACACCCGCGCACTGGGGGCTGAGGTCGTGCTCTATGACCGGGTCAACGGCGAAAGCCGCGAGGCAATCGGAGAGGAGTTGTCACAGACACGCGGGCTGACCCTGATCCGGCCCTACGACGAACCCCAAGTGATAGCCGGTCAGGGCACCACCGGGCTGGAGATTGCGCAGCAGGCGGCCGAGGCCGGTGTTTCCAAGGCCGATGTGCTGGTCTGCTGTGGTGGTGGCGGGCTGACCTCCGGCATTGCCCTGGCGCTTGTGGCCAAGGCACCGGGCCTGCGGGTGCGTCCCTGTGAGCCTGTGGGCTTTGACGATGTGGCGCGGTCCCTGTCGACCGGGCAGATCGAACAGAACCCAGCCCCCTCAGGCTCCATTTGTGATGCGATCCTGACCCCGGCCCCGGGCGATCTGACCTTCCCCATCATGTCCGACCTCTGCGGCCCCGGCTTGTCGGTAAGCGATGAAGAGGCTTTGCAGGCCACGGCGCAGGCCTTCCTGCGGCTGAAGCTGGTGGTCGAACCCGGTGGCGCGGTTGCCCTGGCCTCTGCCCTATATCGGGCGGATGACATCGTAGGCGACGCGGTGATCGTGGTCATTTCGGGTGGCAATGTGGACCCGGCGGTGTTCCGCAGCGCGCTGGAAACCTTGACCTGATCGGGCGGGGCCAGCCCGCAACATCCATTGACAGGGCAGCGCGCCGGGCCGACCATAGTCGCGCTGCTCCTCAGCCGGATTGGACACGCCATGCCCCGCTTCACCATTGCCTCTTTCAACGTCAAGAACCTGATCGGAGCGGGAAAGGAATACTACAAGTTCCAGTCCTACACGCCAGAGGAATACGCCTGGAAACAGGACTGGATGGCCGATCAGCTGCTGACGATGGATGCCGACATCGTGGGGTTTCAGGAAATCTTCGAGGAAGAGGCCCTGCGCGAGGTCATCGCCGAGGCCGACCTTCGCGGCGAGGTCGCCAATGCCGCAACCGTCCCGGACAGCTCAAAACGCTATCACCGCAAGGCAATCTTCAAGAAGCTGGCCTATACGCCCTATGGCAAGGGC